>JAZUOB010000034.1:0-10844 GCA_045604425.1 Clostridia bacterium | reverse complement strand
TTTGTAATTGCCGCAAATTCTTATACAAGGATATGCACCCATGATACAGATATAGTTATAGACCCAAAAAGTGCAGACTTTGGATATATTCCTGACGCCGTCATTTATACCTCACCGGAGGCTGTAAACCCCTCAAGCCTTAACAGTCTTATGACATTTGAAACCATGCCGGTGTATACCTCTTTCATCACAAAAAAAATGCTGAGCCTTAATTATTTCAAATACCACAACTTAGGATACGAGGACCTTTCAGACAAATCCGTAATCGAAGAAATCATCAGCTGCAGACAAAAAACAAAAAACGCCCTTAGAAAAAACGGTGTTTTAAAGGCTGAGTTTTCATTTTTCAGTACAAGTGATTTGCCAGGAAGCTCAGCTTTGGTAATCACCTTGAGAGACTATAAAATTTTGTACTTGAATCACGTGCCGGACATAGATTATACACTGCCCGGTCATAATATACTTATTATAAATTCCATAGGAGCACAATCTCCTTTACTGCCACGAAGACACAAAATATCAGTACAGGTACAAAACATGTACCAGCTTTATAATGTACTGGATTATTTTCACAAAAACAATATAAAAGCAGGAGTAGACGATACTTTGTCTGCCCCCGCCTGTGAATATTTAAAGTTGGACTGCACTGTATTTACAAAATCTGTACGACCTTTGTCATCATATAAAAAAACTCCAAACATCATAATCACCGAAGAAAGTGAAAGATATCCGGAGCATAAGTGTATTTCATCTGATGTCTTTTCTCCAAAGGCAAGTCTTGATGCATTATACAGGCTTGGTCAAAAATCTGATGCCAAAAGAAAAATTGTGATTTCACAAAGCACCGATACTCCTCACAAAAGAGGGGATATGACTTTTATAAAAACCGGCGTCTTGGAATTATAAAGCCCTATTCATATCACGCCGTATCTGGCCAAGTATTGTAAGAGGCATATCCAGAAATTCGTACACGCTGTACATATTTATCAAATCTCCGTCTTTCAAAAGATGTATATCATCGATATCTACTCCAAAGCCAAAATCATCCCAAGCAAAGACCATAGTGCTGCCTTCTCTGTCGGATTGTGCCTTTTTTATGGCATCCTTGATGCAGTTGTAAAGAGTATGCTCTCTTTTGCCTGACAGCATAAGCTCAGGAATTTCACGGCTATGAAGCATCATATCATAGTTTGTAAAAATGCGCACAAATCCCACTTCTTTCGGCTGTATGGGATAGTCAAGCTTTTCCCAACTTGCCACATCAAAACGATAATATGTCTCTTTTGATTTTTTTGGAATTTGTTTGAGTTCATTTCTTTTTATTGTATAACAGCGAACAACTCTTCCTACATACTGAAGCTTTGCTTCCTTGCCAAACAAATTCTTTGACTGGTATATTGCCACATACTTTATAGGCAGGTGTCTTTTGGATATATATTTTGAAGGTATATGATAAAACTTGTGAGCAAGGCACACATCAAGCTGATTTTTGTCACGCAGAACACCTACAAGCACGTCCCTTTCAGTCCACTCAGTTTCTCCTGTGTTGTTTTTAGGTGGCAAATCTTTATTCTTTTTCCCAAAGATTTTTAAAAACCCCCGATAGCTACTCACGTATATGCCCTCCGAAACTATTCTATCAGCAACAGCTTGTCAAGGATTATCTGAGCAGCCTTTGATTTGCTCATTTTTTCTAAGTCAAGTATATAATCTTTGGTAATGAGAGTCAAAACATTGGTATCACTGCCAAAACCTGCACCCTCCTGAAGTATGGAGTTGGCTCAAATCATATCACAGTTTTTGGACAACAGTTTTTTGGATGAATTGTCAAGAACATTCTCTGTCTCCATAGAAAAACCGCAAATAACCTGACCTTGTTTTTTGTTTTCTCCAAGGTATGCAAGAATATCCTTTGTCCTTTCAAGCTGAATTTCCAATTTATCGTCTGATTTTTTGATTTTGGAGCTTGAAACAATCTTCGGTGTATAATCAGCTACTGCTGCTGCTTTGATTATAATATCACTGTCCTTTGCTTCTTTTGAAACAAGCTTGAACATGTCCTCGGCAGAAAATGCCGGAAGCGCCTTTACAAACTTTGGTGGTTCAATATCCATATGTCCGTGCACTAATGTAACCTCTGCTCCACGAAGCACAGCCGCCTTTGCAATAGCACATCCCATTTTACCGCTGGAATGATTAGTGATAAAACGCACCGGGTCCAGACTCTCTCTTGTAGCACCTGCTGTAACTAAAACCTTTTTGCCTCTCATATCCTTTTCACAGGCAATCTCTTTTAGGATATAGTCATACAAAACATCTTCATCAGGCATCCTGCCATCACCTGTATCCCCATTTGCCAGCATACCTCTTGTGGGTGACACTATTTCATAGCCATAATTTTTGAGTTTTGTAATATTATCTCTAACTATAGGATTGTGATACATATTATGATTCATGGCAGGCGCTATTATTTTTTTGCAGGTACAAGCCATTACTGTGGTAGTAAGCATATCATCTGCAATCCCTGAAGCAATCTTGCCTATTACATTTGCAGAAGCCGGTGCTACCATTACAACATCCGCTTTTTTTGCCAGTGCAACATGCTCCACGCTGTACTGAAAGTTTCGGTCAAAAGTGTCTATCAGGCATTTTGTGCCCAAAAGGGACTCAAAGGTGATAGGATTTATAAACTGCTTTGCATTTTCTGTCATAAGCACATGAACCACTGCACCGCTTTTTTTAAGCATACGTGCAAGGTTTGGAATTTTATACGCAGCTATACTGCCTGTAACTGCTAAAACTACGGTTTTTCCGGTTAACATAATTTCTCCCCCATTCATTCAAATATGGACAAAATATGTGTTTATTTTTAAACTCAGTTTATTATATCATATAAATTTTGAAAAATCTATAGTATTTTTGTTTTTTTTGTGGTACAATCCATTTAGGATTATATAAGCCGGTTATGTATTACATGCAGCAGGTATTCTTATGAAATCTGACTATATACTAAAATTAGCTTAAAAAATCCATGTATTGTATCCCCACGGGGAATAATAACATAAGGAGGTTTGTTTTTATGAAACAGACAAAACTACAAAATATGGTACTTCTGGCTTTGTTTGTTGCTATTATAGCACTCATGTCATTTGTGCCATACCTTGGATATATCAAGGTGCCATTTCTGGCAATTCAAGCGACTACTATCCACATACCTGTTATTATAGGGTCTATTATTCTTGGGCCAAAGCGTGGTGCAGTTCTTGGAGCTGTATTCGGCCTTACAAGTCTTATAAATAACACATTTCAGCCGGGGCTTACTTCATTTTGCTTTTCACCATTCATACAGCTTGGTGATGGTCTTGGTGGAAGTCCTCTGGCTTTGATAGTTTGCTTCATCCCAAGAATTCTTTGCGGAATAGTTCCGTATTATGTGTATAAATTGATAGAAAAAACAGCTAAATCAGGCAAAACCAGACGCAGTATTTCATTACCTCTGGCGGCTATAGCAGGGTCTATGACAAACACTATTGCCGTAATGTCCTTGATATACATATTTTTTGGTCAGCATTATGCCGCTGCAAAAGATATTGCATATGAAGCAGTACTTGGTGTAATAGCATCTGTAATATCTATAAACGGTACTGCAGAAGCTATAGTGTCTGCAGTGATAGCAACCAGCATATGCGCTGCTATCTTCAAGATCAAAAAAATGTAATACCTGAAAGGATGATACTCATATGATTTTGGCTATTGACGTTGGTAATACAAATATTGTCATAGGCGGATTCTGTAATGACGAAATACTTTTTAAAGAGAGAATATCCACAAATCACAGTGCTACAGATCTTGAATACGCAGTGAACATCAAGACCGCCCTTGAAATGCATCATTTTTCAGAAAATGATATAGAGGGTGCTGTAATTTCTTCTGTTGTACCATCGGTGACAAACACCATATGTCATGCAATCAAAAAATACTGTGACAAAAATACCATGGTAGTAGGCCCCGGCATCAAGACCGGACTTTCAATAAATATTGACAACCCTGCCCGGCTTGGAAGCGACCTTGTAGTAGATGCAGTAGCCGGCATAAGCGAATACAAAGCTCCCATGATCATCGTGGACATGGGTACAGCCACCACATTTTCTGTAATCGACAAAAACAATAATTATTGTGGCGGACTTATTACTACCGGTATGGCAGTGTCTGCAGAGGCTCTCTCCGGCAGGACTTCACAGCTTCCAAAAGTCAGCTTTGATATTCCAAAAAAGCTCATTGGTACAAATACAATCGACAGTATGAAAAGCGGAATTATGTACTCCGCTGCCTGCTCTATAGACGGGATTTGTGAACGAATAGAAGAGGAGCTTGGGGAAAAATGCACTATAATTGCCACCGGTGGTCTTGCACACCTGATTGTACCACTATGCAAAAAAAAGGTAGTGTGTGATGATAACCTGCTTTTAAAAGGACTTATGCTTATATATAACAAAAACTCTCAACAATAAGTTGAGAGTTTTTGTTTATGTAAAAATCAAAGCTTTTTCTCTTGTTCTTCCTGAACATCTTCAAATACAGAAAGCATAGGCTTTATATCTTTTTTCTTGAACTTTCTGTCTGTATAATTCTTTGTAATCTTCATTACAAGGCCAGAGAGTGCTACAACACCTATAAGGTTTGGCACCATCATAAGACCATTGAAAGTGTCTGAAATATCCCATGCAAGTGATGAAGTGAGAAGTGCACCCATCAATATCATTACAAGGTGGATAACCTTATATCCCTTGACTGATTTTGTTCCAAAGAGATATTCCCATGCTTTTGAACCGTAATGATCCCAACCAAGAACTGTAGTAAAAGCAAAAAGCAGGATTGCAATAGCAATAAATCTTTCGCCCCAGACACCAAAAATACCCGAGAACGATTTACCAACAAGGTTTGCATCAGTAGCACCGGCAATCAGCTGACCTGACTCAAGGTCAATAACGCCTGAAGTAAGAACAACAAGTGCTGTCATTGTACAAACTACTATTGTATCAGCAAACACTTCAAATATACCCCACAGACCTTGACGAACAGGCTCTACAACATTCGAATTTGAGTGTACCATAACTGATGAACCAAGACCTGCTTCATTTGAGAACACACCTCTTTTACAGCCAAGAGTAACAATTTCTTTAACTGCAATACCTGTAACACCGCCCCAAACAGCCGGACCTGAGAATGCGTACTTAAATATTGCTGAAAATGCTGCTCCGATTACAGAATAGTTTACACCGATAACAATAAAGCTGCCAATAACAAAGAGCACAACCATGAAAGGAACTACCTTTTCTGCAAAGTTTGCAATTCTCTTAAGACCGCCAAGGATAATAAGTGCCGCAATTACCACAAGAACAATACCTATAATAAGATGATATACGGAAACACCTTCATAAAGACCGACAGATGAAAGAGCCGGAATATCAAAAGCTGAAACCATGTTTACAACGATTTTGTTTATCTGACCCATCGCACCAATACCAAATGATGCAAGAATACAAAAGATTGAGAAAAGCACAGCTAAAATTCTGCCTATATGCTTGCAGCCCTTAAAACTGCCAAGTCCTTCTGCCAGATAGTACATAGCTCCGCCTGACCACTCGCCGTTTTCGTTCTTTCTTCTGTAGTATATACCCAAAACATTTTCAGAGTAATTTGTCATCATTCCAAAAAATGCTGCAATCCACATCCAAAAAACTGCACCCGGGCCACCGCCTACAATAGCAGCTGCAACACCTGCGATATTTCCTACACCGATTGTAGCTGCGAGTGCTGTACAAAGTGCCTGAAACTGTGAGATTGACTTGCCTTTTACATGACCTGATACGTCCTTCTTGAAAAGACTTCCAAGTGTCTCGCTCATCCAGTGACCTATTCTTGTGACCTGAAAAACACCTGTGAGAATTGTCATCAAAACACCGGTAATAAGAAGAAGATAAAGTCCTTTTCCCCAGACAAAGCTATTGACTGAATTATTGAAGTCTGTCAGTGCTTTTAAAAAGTTATCCATTGATATTTCTCCTTTTCTTTCGCTAAATAAAGCAAAAAAACGAAGCTTATGTGTATACACAAAAACTCCGCAAACAAAGCTGTTAAGCCTGTATCTCCGTCCTTTTGCCTGAGAGATTAGCCTGAAAACAAGCCTTACACCTTCGGCATCCTGTGATTTTTAAAAAATCGGACTTCTCCGGAGCGCCATCCGTCTGCAGTCTTCGCAAAAGCGCCTGAGAGTGTTACTCCTTCGGCAGGCATACGCCTTTTCCTACACACTTCACTTAGCAATTATTTATATTTTGTTAATAACAGTATAATACTTTATGCGACATTTGTCAACATCAGGGTCAATATTATATACAAAATCTATATGAACTCCTTATAACCAAAAGACTTTTTAGACAGTTTTACCCCACAAAGTGACAAAATAATATGCTTTTAAAGAATAATTTGCTAAAACATTATTTTTTGCACAGCTAAGAAATAAATGTAACAAACAATTATTATTCCTTTTTTATTACAAAAAAAAGGAGTTTTATCATCATTTACCCGTGAAATTGCTTTATCTATGTCCAAACCCTACAAATCACCGAATACTATACTTTTATATATAAGCTAATCACACAAAATTTTTATACCGTGTGTTTCAAATTGATGTAAATGTCACTCTTTGACAAAGTGCAATCTATCAAATAAAATATATTTATGCAAAAAACAAGGAGTGACTGAATTTGGATAAAACTTTAATGCACACACTGAAAGTAAACTATGATGATAGAATATTGACTTTTGAATACTACACCACAAAAACCTTTAAAGAGGGTCTTTTATACTATGGAGTGCTGGTCAAAAGCACTAATCTTTGCCGGCATGTGACCGGTATATTCCCATACGAACAAAACGCCAAAGAATTTGCAGATTTTCTTTTTAAATTCAAGGTTACTCCGCTCTCTTTGATAGATAACCTTATAGAGTATATAACACAAAAAGTAGGGTCTTAGCTAGACACATTGTTTATTATCTGTTTTCTTCTATAACTTTGATCGTATGTTCTATCAAAATTAAATAACATTTTCTTTGCCTTCAAATCTTTATTAAATAATTTACAGCATATTTCTATAATGAGTTGTATTTTTACTTTTTTTATGTTAGAATAATATTACTTTATAAAACATGAAAGGAATAGATTATGAAGCGAAAAAGCGGAGTATTGATGCATATATCATCTTTATGGGGTGAATATTCTGAAGGATCCTTTGGAAACGAGGCAAAACAGTGGATAGACTTTCTGTCAGAATGCGGATTTGGTGTATGGCAAGTGCTTCCATTTTGTATGCCTGACGAGTTTAATTCTCCATACAAATCATTTTCTACATTCAGCGGAAATCCGTGTTTTATAGACCTTCCTTCTCTTTACAAAGACGGTTTGCTTACTAAAGAAGACCTGGAAGAAGCAAAGCAAAAAACTCCATATGTGTGCGAGTTTGAAAGGCTGAAAGAAGAAAGATTTCATCTTTTAAAAAAAGCAGCTCAAAGTTTTACAGACATTTCTAAAATCGATGAGTTTATGAAAGATAATCCATACACCGAAAAATTTTGCATGTATATGGCAAAAAGAAGTGCAAACAAAAACAAGCCATGGCAGGAATTTGAAAATACAAACCCTGATGAAGAAGCACTCAAAACCTGGCGATTTATCCAGTACATATTCTTTACCCAGTGGAAAGAAATTAAAGAATATGCAAATTCTAAAGGCATATCAATAATCGGAGATATCCCTATTTATGTAGATATTGAAAGCTCTGACGTATGGTCGTGTCCTGAGCAGTTTCAGCTTACAAAAGACAATCAGCCAAAATGTGTAGCAGGCGTTCCGCCGGATTATTTTTGTCCTGACGGTCAAAGGTGGGGAAACCCTCTTTATGACTGGGACAAAATGAAAGATGACGGATACCGGTGGTGGAAAGATAGAATAAAATTCCAGGCATCTATATTTGACGGAGTGCGCATTGACCACTTCAGAGGCCTTGACTCATACTACTGTGTACCGGCCCAGTGCCAGACAGCAAGAGACGGTAAATGGATGAAGGGTCCGGGACTTGAATTTGTGCAAATTCTGAAAGAAGCCGCAGGAAGTGCTATGCTTATAGCAGAGGACCTGGGAGATATTACAGAAAGTGTTGAAAAGCTTGTAAAAGACAGCGGTCTTCCGGGCATGAGAGTATTGCAATTTGGATTTTTGGGAGATGAAGCTTCACCTCATCTTCCCCATAACTATATAAACAACTGTATTGCATATACAGGCACTCATGATAATAACACACTTCTGGGGTATGTATGGGAGCTTGACGAAAGCACCCGAAAGAGAATTCTTGACTACTGCGGATTTAATGGGGATGATTGGGACAAATGCTACGATGAAATACTTCGCAGCATGTTTGCAAGCCATGCAGGACTTTTGATACTGCCTGTTCAGGACCTTTTGCTTTATGGCAGTGACACAAGGCTGAACACTCCCGGAAAATGCAGCGGCAACTGGGGATTCAGAATCACAAAAGACCAGCTTGATACTATAGATAAAGATAAATTCAAAAAATGGAATACCATTTATGGAAGAATATAAATAAAGCGGAGCAAAAGCTCCGCTTTATTTATATTCTCTAATTATCTTACTTAACTGTTCTACAAAGCTTTGTCTCACCTCTATAGGAGAAACAATTTCTGCCCGATCTCCAAAACTCATTATCCAACCAAAGAACTGGGGACTCACTGCTACTTTAAATCTGGCAGAAAACCATTCATTATCTATTCTGTGCATAAAAACCTGCTCACCAAAACGGTCTATTACCACTCCGGCAAGGTCGGATTTAAACTTTACCTCTACAACGGTTTCTTCTCCTCCAAACATACCAAACACCTTTTTGGCATAGTCTGCAAGATCGAACTTTCTATCAGGCATTTGACGGTTTTCATCAAGGATTTTCAGGTCAGTCATCTTGTCTACTCTGTAATGTGTAAAGCCTTTGTACTTTTCTTTGTATGTAATAAGATAATAGTTTTCATCATCCCAGGAAAGAGTGATAGGTGTCTCTACATAAAATCTGCCGTCTTTTCTGTATCTTTTTTTCTTCACCGGTGTCCATTCAAAATACCTGAAAGCAATCTTTTTGTTCTTTGAGATTGCTTCATAAATCTTATCAACGGTATAGTATATAGATTCATTCAGTGTTTTCACACGGTTTGTCACAAATACCTGTCTTTGAAGATGAGAAGCTTCATGAACACTTGCAAGCTTTTCAAGCTTTGTGATAAGCTCCATACTCTTTTTTCTGGTTATAAATTTTGATGCTTGCACACTATCTACCAAAAGTTTCAACTCAGGAAGCTCAAAATCTCTGGATGCCAAAAAATATCCAGTCCTTTTGCCTCTTGTTGTACAAATATCAGCACCAAATAGCTCAAGGGCTTCTAAGTCATTATATATACTTTTTCTCTCTGCTGATATATCATACCTGGAAAGCTCAGCTATAATCTCAGGCATAGACATAGGATTGTTTTCATCTGTTTTTTCTGACAAAATCTTTAATAGATACAGAAGCTTTAGCTTTTGGTTTCTGCTTTTTGCCATTTTATCATCTCCACACACTTAAGGACTGCAGCTTCTGCAAAATGTATACCCATCTGCTACAGCCTCCTGCTTATTATCAAAATATTCTCTGTTTTTTGCATCCGGCAAACCCTTGCAATCAGATGCATGCAATTTTTTGCTCTTTTTATTGCCGATATACATATATTCTTGTTCCTTAGCCGTTTTTTTGTTGTTTTTTTGGTTTTTTGCCACGCTCACTGTAATGTTTCTGCCGTCGGAAACAACTGTAATATCACCACTTTTTTCAGTTGTATATATATGAGCGCCAAGGTCTTCAAGCCTGCTGATAGTTTCTTTATGGGGGTGTCCGTAAGTATTATCCTTGCCAACCCCGATAATAGCATATTCGGGCATAACTTCTCTCAAAAACGAATATGAGCTCGACCCTGAAGAACCATGATGACCGATTTTCAGAACATCGGCCCTAAGATTTGCTCCTGACTCCATAATACTCTTTTCTTCTTCGTACTCTGCATCTCCTGTAAACAAAAATGAAGTGTCTTTATAAGTAATCTTTAGAACTATTGAAGTATTATTAAGAACCATACCTTCTTCTGTTACAGGTCCCAGAATCTCTACCATACTATCACCAAGTTCAAATCTCTCACCGAGCTTGGGATTCTGGATATCTATCCCCTGAGATTTTGCTGCTTTTACAAAATTAAGGTATGAATCAGTATCTTCTTGTGTTTTAGGTGCATATACACATCCTGCATCATAAACGCTTAGAACTCCTGCGAGACCACCGCAGTGGTCAGCATGAGCGTGAGTACATACTACATAATCCACATACTGCACACCAAGACGATTAAGTGCTGCCACAATCTTTCTGCTGTTTTCAGCAGTGCCGCCATCAATAACCATTGTATGTCCTTTTGACATTGCAATCTGGCAATCACCCTGACCTACATCTACATATGTGATAGTCAACTCTTCTCTTGTAAGGTTATGAATGCTTATCCATGCAGAAGATACAGCTAAAACCAAAGCAATAATCAGCTTTAGACTACGTTTCATTTAATATTTCCTTTCGTTTTTGAATTAACAAAATATGCTACAGCAGATGCCGCTTCAAATATTATGCCCAAAGCCCCTGCCACTATACTGTTTTCCAGTATGTCAGAGTCGGAATTGATAATGGCTCTGGCAAGAGCTG
>JAZUOB010000033.1:0-13233 GCA_045604425.1 Clostridia bacterium | reverse complement strand
CGCACCGACCACCACTGGACTCAACGCGGTGCGTACTATGCATACAAGGAATACGCAGATATTATAGGCGAGGAAATAGACCCTCTTGAAACCTTTGAAGTCAAAAACTCATACAGTCATGTAGGTTCTTTTGCAAGCTTTACAAAAGGAACTTACGGTGCATCTGTTATGCGTGCAAATCCTGATATGCTGCAGGTATTTATGCCGAAATATACGGCACAAGGCGCTGCATATAACGATATGTATATGAGAAGCAAAAAATGGGACCTTCAGGTAGTATATCCAACATTCAACTCATATTCTGCTTTTATCGGCGGAGATAATCCCCTGGCTGTATTTCACACATCAAATGCAAACGGCAAAAAACTTGTTATTATCAAAGAGTCCTTTGGTACAGCATTTGCTACATGGGCTGTAAACAATTATGAGTATATATACGTTATAGACCCCAGAAAGTTCAACGGCTTCGGGGGACATAATTCACACTTTAATCTTAAGACCTTCTATGAAATAAACAAGTTTGATGATTTGGTGATTATAAATTATCCCGGAACTATTGGCTCATCGGCTTACAGAAGCTCTGTGCTAGGTATGATTTAAAAAAGGAAACGCATAGCGTTTCCTTTTTTAAATCATATAAAATTCCACCTGCTGACCTTTATTATTACAAGAGAAATTAGTTCTCTATATTGCTTCGCATATTCATAATCGCCTGCTTTTCTATTCTGGAAACCTGCACCTGCGATATTCCCAGCATCTTTGCCGCTGCAGATTGAGTTTTGTCCATCATGTACCTGAGGATTATCACCTGTCTTTCTTTAGGCTTCAGGCTGTCAATAGCTTGTTTTAAATAGATTTTATCGATTGTGGTTTCCTCACAGGAGACCGAGGGGGTTATAATACTATCACCATTTTCGTATGCTGCATCTATGGACTCACATCCCATACAAGCTTCAAAGGCATATATAAGGTCTTCTGAAGATACTTTACTTCTTGAAGAGATTTCGGAGATTGTAGGTTCTCTGCCTGTCTCTTTTTTTATTTCTTCAATTGCCTTTCTACCTTTTGCAGCATTTTCTTTGACAGTTCTGCTGATTTTTATGATACTGTCATCTCTCAAAAATCGTCTAATTTCTCCCGAAATCATTGGCACAGCATAAGTGGAAAAGCATACACCAAACGACTTGTCAAATCTCTTTACCGCCTTTATAAGACCGATGGAGCCTATTTGCACCAAATCATCAAATTCCAAGCCCCTGTCCGAAAACAGCTTTGCTACCTTGTATACAAGACCTAAATTACTTTCTACTGCGCTGTCAAACTCCGCCTTATCTTCTGCACCGGGCGGTATTTGACTAGATTTCATCCAATGTCACCCCTGGAGCAATAGTTTTTATGAGAGTCACCTTTGTGCCATGACCTAAACTGCTTTCTACTTCCACTTTGTCCATAAATGCTTCCATGATAGTAAATCCCATGCCGCTTCTCTCCTCATCGGCAGCGCCGGAAAAAAGCGGTCTCCTCGCCTCCTGGACATCTTCTATGCCTTTGCCGCTGTCGGCAACTACAAACTTTACCTCTTTGTCTTTTATCTCACCTTCAAAAGTGATAATGCCATCATCGTGGCCATATCCATGTATTATAGAATTTGTCACAGCCTCGGAAATGGCTGTTTTGATTTCTGACAATTCCTCACAGGTAGGATTAAGCTCTATCACAAAGCCTGAGGCTATCATTCTGGCAAAGCTTTCATTACACGCAAGTGCCGGAAATTCCATTTTAAACTTGTTATACATATGTACATTCACCGCCCTTAGTATATTTCTGCAATCTTGTCCACACCGGACATTCTGATAAGTCTTTCAGTCTGTGCATTCATTCCAAACAAAATTAGTCTTCCGCCCAAAGCACGCACAGTTTTATATCTGCCTAAAATCATGCCTATGCCCGAACTATCCATAAATGTCACACCTGAAAAATCAAATGCCACATTTATAGCACCTGTACTTACAAGCTCCTTTTCCAGTGCCTTGCGTACATTTGTTGTGGTATAGTGGTCCAATTCTCCTTCTAACCTGACTGTCAGAAGCTTTTGTTTTCCTGATAAATCAATAATCATTTTTTCCTGCCTTTCTGTTTTTGTTATTGACAAACAAAAATGTATATAGTAAACTGAAAATGAGGTGATTTCCTTTGAAAAAAGGATATTTTTATGTATTATTAGCTGCTGTCTTGTGGGGAACTCTTCCTCTTGCATGCAGATTTATATATGCTTTTGGCGCAAGCTCTCTAAATTCTGCAGCAGCAAGGGCTTATATTGCCGCCATTATTTTTTGTGTTATTTTTTTAGTAAAAGGATATTTCAAAAAAATAAAATTGTCTTTTATTCCCTTTTATCTGTTATACGGCATCGTGGGTGTTGGAGGTACTTTTTTGTTTTATATGATGGCTGTAGAAAGGCTGTCCACTGCCATGGCATCAATTCTCTTGTACACCGCCCCTGCCTTTGTGATAATATTTTCAAGAATATTTTATAAAGAAAAAATAACGCCCACAAAGTTGTTTTCACTTTTAGGAACGTTTTTGGGTTTGGCACTGGTTGTGCGCATATATGATATTTCTTCTTTTGTAGGCAATATACCAAGCATTTTGATAGGTATACTGTCAGGAATTTGCTACAGCCTTGTGACTGTACTTGGCAGAATTGCAAAAACCAAAGCTCCTGCTTTTATGAATTCAGGACTTATGATTATTTTTGGTGCTTTGATTTTTTTGCCTTTGGCACCTGTACATACTATCGAGCCAGATAATCTATGGCTTTTATCAGGTTATATATATCTTGCTGTTTTTGGAAGTGTTCTTCCGTATATGTTCTACCTCAAAGGTATTCAAGGGGGAATTGACGGCGGCTACGCTTCTATCATCGCCACTATAGAACCTGTAGTAGCCACTGTATTGTGTGCCGCCGTATTCCAAGAAAGAATTGAACTTCTGCAAATAGTAGGAATTTTTATAGTACTTGCATCTATAACGTGTGCTATGTTCTTGGAAAAGAAATGATTATTTATGAGCATCTTTTTTAAGGTCAATAACAAATCTGGAGCCCCAATCATGACTTTCCGAAGACATAAACGCATCTATGCCGTTTTCTTTGGCTTTCTCCACCGCAGTTGTGACTGTTTTGGAAAACAGTCTTAAATCGCTATGCTTGGTATCTTTATTGCCTAGTTTTTCGGTTCGCCTGGTAATTAAGGCTTCTATAAGTTTTTCACTGTCTGCTGCTGTCAAATGCTCTTTATGTATCCGTCTGACAACACTCATTTGTATTTCCTCATCACCAATTGCAAGAAGCGCTCTTGCATGCCTTTCGCTAAGGTTATAATCTCTCACAAGTCTACGGACTTTTAGGGGAAGTCTTAATAATCTGATTTTATTTGAAACTGTGGATGTGCTCATCCCTATTTTTTTTGCAAGCTCCTGCTGAGTCAGTCCTTGATTGCGTATGAGATTCTTATAACTCTCCGCTATCTCAAAAAAACAAAGGTCATCTCTTTGCAGATTTTCAAGTAATGTCATAATCGCTGATTTTTCATCATCGGCATCCACAATCACCGCCGGCACCATATCAAGACCTGCCAAATTTGCAGCACGCACTCTTCTCTCACCTGAGATAAGCTCATATACGTCTCCGCTGCGGCGTACCATAACCGGCTGTATTATTCCATAAAGTTTTACAGTATGCACAAGCTCATTCATTTTCATGCTGTCAAAATATGTTCTTGTGCTGTTGGGATTGCTTTTTATAAGCTCTGTGGGAATATCATATATCTCTGCATAAAAAATTTCATCTCGATTATATTTCATTATATTATCTGCTCCTCTCGTAGCCGAGTTAGTGGGGCATGAAGCCTGCGATTTTTCTCGCAGGCCGTCGCCCTCGGTGGTGGAAGATGTAAGACTAATGGGGGTAAGTATATACCCGACAAAAATGCGGGTAATATTTTCGCCTTACAGCTAATATTTTATCATAGACCTTAGAAATAGCAAGAAAAATCGTTCGACTAAAAAACCCACAAATTTTACTTTGTGGGTTTTTTCGGTATATTATAACATGTTTCTATAGGATTTTTTGAAATCAAAGCCGGTTTTCTGGGGAATTTCATCGGAGTATGTCGTACTTTTTTTATTATCACCAGCTTATGATCCAAATCTTTAAAAGGAACGAAAGCATCCTGTACGCACTCTATCTCTCCCCCGAGTATTCCTACAGCACGTTTTGCTTGTTTTGCTTCGTCAAAGGCAGTAGGGCCTTTTAGCGCAATAAAATCTCCGCCTATTTTTACATAAGCAAGACAAAGCTCAGAAAGAAGGGGAAGCTGTGCTACAGCTCTTGATACCGCTACATCATATTTTTCTCTGTGGTCTTTGTTGTGCGCTGCGTCTTCTGCTCTTGAATGAACAAGCCGGACACCTTCTATACCAAGATTTTTTATGACATCCTCAAGAAATACCAGCCTTTTATTCAAAGAGTCTAAAAGTGTGAGCTGTATCTGGGGCTTCATTATTTTAAGCACCAAGCCCGGAAATCCTGCACCTGTGCCTACATCGATAACTCTGCCAGATATTCTGCCCGAGCTAAGCGCCGCAGCGCTGTCCAAAAAATGCTTTATACAAATTTCCTCTGCTTCTGTGATAGCTGTGAGATTTATTTTTTCATTCCAGCGAAGCAAAAGCTCTTTATAATCCAAAAGCTTTTGTATCTTATCTTCGTCCCACATAATACCCAGCTCATCAAAGCCTTTTTTTAGCAAATCTTTCATAATACCTCGCCGCTCTTATTGTCTTTTATATGCTTCTTATCATGATAACTTTTTTAGGACATTTCTCTGCGCACTTTCCGCAGGCAGTGCACTTTGAATAATCAATTTTTGCACAATTGTTTTCAACATGCACAGCATCTGCCTCACAGACTTTTTCACACATTTTACATCCGATACAGCTGGATTTACAATGTCTGTTTGCCGATTGTGCCTTTTCATTATTGGTACAGCTTACAATCACTTTGGCATCACTTGGTATAAGCTCTATAACATTATGAGGACATACCTCGCCGCAAGCACCACAGCCGCTACACTTTGAAGGGTCCACTACTGCCACGCCGTTTTGTATTGACAATGCATCAAACAAACATACGTTTATGCAAGTGCCAAGACCAAGACAAGAATTTCTGCAGTGCTTATTTCCACCTGCAAGCTTCGAAAGGGCTATACAGTCTTTCATACCTACATAATCATACTTAAGAGTTGTATTTTCACAGGTGCCGCCGCATCTTACATATGCTACTTTATACTCAGAACTATCTGCTGATACTCCCATTATTTCAGCAATCTTCTCTGCCGCTGCCTGCTTGCCTACAGGACAAGCTGAAACCCCTGCTCCCTTATTTACAATTGCATCTGCATAATTGGAGCAGCCTGCATATCCGCAAGCTCCGCAGTTGGCACCGGGAAGCACGCTGATAATCTTATCGACTCTTTCGTCTTGTTTAACACTGAAAATCATTGATGCAAATGCCAAAAGGGCACCAAACAAAAGTCCAAGACCTCCCACTACAAGAACGGGTACTATTATTTCCATCATATTTCTCTATCCCCTTTCTCTTATACGGAAAATCCCGAAAATCCCATAAAAGCAATAGCCATAAGGCCTGCTGTTATAAGCGCAATAGGAAATCCTCTGAATGATTTTGGAACATAGTTTTCATCCAATCTCTCTCTTATACCTGCCATAAGTACAATCGCCAAAGTAAAACCAAGCGCCGCAAAAGTACCATTTAAAACAGACAACAAAAATCCGTATTCATTCTGTACGTTCAAAAGTGTAACACCTAAAACTGCACAGTTGGTAGTGATAAGCGGAAGATATATTCCCAAGGCATTATAAAGTGCAGGGAGTGATTTTTTTACAAACATCTCCACAAACTGCACAAGACCTGCAATTATCAGAATAAAAGCGATTGTCTGCAAATATTCCAGATTGTACTTTACAAGGAGAAAATGATTTACTGCCCATGTGAGCATTGACGCCACAGCCATTACAAAAGTAACTGCCATACCCATTCCTGATGCAGTTTCCACTTTTTTAGAAACACCAAGGAAAGGACATATACCATAGAACTTAACCATTACAAAGTTCTCTGTAAGCAAAGCGGCTATAAGGATTGATATAATTTGTTTAATCATTGTTGCCACCTACCTTTGTAATAATTGCGTTGATTGCACCGATAATAAGTCCCAGTACTATAAATCCTCCGGGCGCCAATGTGATTATTGACGCAGGCTGGATAGTCTCGCCATAAAGCTCTACTCCCCAGATTGTACCAGCACCAAAAAATTCTCTGACTGTTGAGATTATACAAAGTGCAACTGTAAAACCAAGCCCCATTCCCAAGCCGTCAAGGGCGGATTTTGCTACACTGTTTTTGGAAGCAAAAGCCTCTGCTCTTGCAAGTATTATACAGTTTACAACTATCAAAGGAATGAATATTCCCAAGGATGTGGCAAGATTCGGTACATACGCCTTCAGAAGCATTTCTATCAAAGTCACCGCTGTTGCAATTATCACTATGTAAGCTGCAATTCTCACCTTGTCAGGAATGAATTTTCTAAGAAGTGATATTATAACATTTGAGAAAATAAGGACTGCCGTAGCTGAAAGTCCCATTCCCAATCCATTTTGGAGAGTGGTTGTCACAGCCAAAGTAGGACACATTCCCAGAAGCTGTACAAATGTGGGGTTTTCTTTTATAAGTCCGTTTTTGAGTATTTGTATACCTTTCATTTGCACACCTCCTTATTCAATGTTGCCAAGCAATATGCCTGACATACCAAGTGCAGCATTTACAGCATCGGTCACTGCCTTTGATGTGATTGTAGCACCTGACATTGCATTTATCTCGTTATCCTTTGCATCTTTCGATACACTTATATTCTTTGTATGACCTTTGAATTGGTCTTTAAAATCATCCTTATCAGCATTGGCACCAAGCCCCGGAGTCTCACTATGCTCAAGTATATCTATACCTGCAACAGTTCCGTCCTTATTTATTCCTGTAAGAACTTTTACGCTACCGCCATAACCATTTGCCTCTGACACAACGCAGGCACCGATTACTTCACCATTATTTGTAGCTATATATGCCTCTGTAATTTGCGAAGCATCTATTTCAACCTTTTCAAAATCAGCAGCAGACGGAAGCACTGTTTTCATTGAATTTTCTGTATTGATTTGATTGTTTCTGTCAATTATCGGTGCTGTAATATTATTTGCTACAGCAAGAAGCAAAGCAGATACAGCAGTTATTATAAAAAGTATAAGACCAACCTTTATAATCTCTTTTGGGTTTATCATTTCTGTCTGCCTCCTTTTGTACCAAACACTCTTGGTTTTGTAATATTTTCAATAAGAGGAGTGGCCACATTCATCAAAAGGATTGCAAATGATACACCCTCAGGATACCCGCCAAAGCTTCTTATTACAAAGGTCAGACCTCCGCAGCCTACACCAAAGATTATCTGTCCCAGTGATGTTGTGGGAGTGGTCACATAGTCTGTGGCCATAAATATTGCTCCGAACAAAAGTCCTCCTGTCATAACCTGAAGCGCGGTATAATACCACTGGTCCATACCACGACTATTACCAAAGAGATATGTCAAAATTACAAATGATGCTATGTAATAAACGGGAATTTTATAGTCGATGACTCTGCGTACTAAAAGATATACAAATCCAAGCAAAAGACACAGTCCTGAAGTCTCTCCTATACATCCTGCTTTCACACCTAAAAATGCATTTAAAAGAGATGGCATGTATCCGTCTACTCCTGTTTTCATCACCTCAAGAGGTGTAGCTGATGAGATAGCATCCACCGGAGAAAAAAGCGCCGGTGTATACGATGTCATTGCTCCTGCCCAAGCGATTACCATAAAGCATCTGCCGGCAAGTGCAGGATTTAGAAAGTTCTTTCCAAGTCCGCCATAAAGCTGTTTTACAATAATGATTGAAAATGCACTGCCAATAACCACCATCCAAAGCGGTATACCCACAGGCATATTCATACCTAAAATCATACCGGTCACAGCTGCGCTTAAATCAGTAATTGTTGTTTGCTTTCTTGTCAGTTTTTGAAACGCCCATTCCGACATCATGCAAGCAGCCACAGCTGTAAGGATTACAACAATGCTTCTGAAACCAAAAAACAATACGCCGGCTATACAAGCAGGAAACAACGCGATTATAACATCCCTCATTATTGATGATACAGTATCATTTGTATGCACATGAGGGGATGAAGATACGATTAGCTTTTCCATATCAGTTTATTCATTCCTTTCAATTCAATCAAATCACTTTGTAGAAGTTTCACGCATACGCTTTAATGCTGCTGACGCTTGCTTTCCTATGCGGATATTATGCAAAAGATTTCTCTTTGACGGACAAACATATGAACAAAGTCCGCACTCTATACAGTCAAGTATATTATTATCCAAAGCCGCTTCATAGTCTTTTGATTGTGAATACTTATTAAGATTAAGCGGCATAAGACCCATAGGGCATCTTGTGACACATCTGGAGCATCTGATACATGGAGTCTCCTCAGAAAAGATATCATCAATGTTTTCAAGTGCCAGAATTGACGATGTGGTCTTTACAGAGGGAGCTTTCAGGTTATACTGGGCGAGTCCCATCATAGGGCCGCCGCATATAATTTTCTTCGGCTCGCTTGTAAATCCGCCTGCCTGCTCAAAGAAATAACTGATAGGCACACCAGTTGGCGCATCAAAATTTACAGGGTTTTTGACACAATCACCGCTGATTGTGACTATTCTTCTCACAACCGGCATACCGTTTTCAAATGCATTATACAAATCATACATGGTGTCTACATTCATTACCACAGCGCCCACATCTGCCGGAAGTTTCCCGGAGGGTACACTTCTTTTTGTGATAGCTTTTATAAGCTGCTTTTCTGCGCCTTGTGGATATTTGGTCTTTAGCACCTTTATCTGTATTTTGTTTTGGTCTTTTATGTGCTTTTTCAAAACCTCTACACAGTCAAGCTTGTTTTGTTCTATACCTATGTATGCTCTGTCAAGTCCCAAAACCTGCATAGCAATCAAAAGACCTTGTATGACTTCTTTTGGGTTTTCCAGCATACGTCTATGGTCGGATGTTATATATGGCTCACATTCAGCGCCGTTTACTATAAGATAATCTATTTTTTGTTTAGGATTTAACTTCACGAATGTAGGAAATCCAGCTCCGCCCATTCCCACTAAACCTTTTTCACGAATTACACCAAGCATTTCGTCCTTTGTAAATTCTTTGTAGTTTGCTACAGGCTTCACATCAGGATGCAAAGTATATTTCATATCGTTTTCTACAAATATAGCATCTATCTTCTCACCTGACGGATGCAAACGGTGACGAATTGCTGTGACTTTTCCTGACACAGAGCTATGTACAGGCACCGACAAAAACGCATCGCTGTCAGCGATTTTCTGCCCCACTTCTACAGTATCCCCTACCTTAACTAAAGGCGTAAGCATTGCGCCTATATGCTGTTGAAGAGGATAAATATGCTCGGGGCAATCCGGCAATTTAACTGTTGGTTTCGAGTTTGTAAGTCCTTTGTGGTCTTCTATATGAAGTCCGCCTTTAAATGTATATAACATATATACCTCCTGGTTCTGCCTGAAATTAGCAGAAATAAAATAACGTACAAAGAGAGTATAACACAAAAGCTGGCAATTTTCAAGTATATCTTAAAAATATACGACCAAAAAATTAGTATACTTTGCTAATATATGTATTGACAAGGTACAATATTTAGTGTATATTTAATAAAGAAACGTCAGTTTTTGTCATATATTCGACATCCGACACAATACAAAAGGAGGGAATTCCCTAATGAAACTAATCTATGGAGTAAAAGACAAACCCAAATTTGGACAAGTTCTTATTTTTGCATTCCAGCAATTGCTTGCAATTCTGGCTGCAACAATAGCTGTTCCGACTATGGTTGGAAACGGAATGTCTCAATCAGCCGCTCTTTTCGGCGCAGGCGCAGGCACAATAATCTATCTCCTTTTTACCAAATTCAAGAGCCCTGTTTTCCTTGGTTCTTCATTCGCCTTTATTAGTTCAATGACTGCGGCTTTTGCTGGTGCTGTCAGTGCGCAGGCAGGGTATATGGGATTGTTGATAGGCGCAGCTTTTGCAGGTCTTGTATATGTAATTCTTGCAATTGTTGTCAATTTTGCAGGAGTCAACTGGATAAGCAAACTTATGCCTGCCGTTGTAATCGGACCAACTGTTGCAATTATCGGGCTTTCACTTGCAGGAAATGCAGTTGGTAGCCTTTTGAAATTTGCTCAGTATGATGATGTACAATCTGTTTTTGTTATGAACCCTCAAGCATGGATTGGTCTTATATGCGGACTCGTAACTATCCTGGCAGTAATTCTCTCCTCTGTATACGGCAAAAAGACATTAAAGCTTATTCCATTTATTATTGGTATAATGGCAGGTTATTTGGTAGCAACCATTTTCACTGTTATAGGATTAAAAACAGGGAATGAATCTTTTCAGATTATCAACTTCAATGTTTTCAAAGATATGCAGTGGTATCCTAACTTCACATTCCTGACAGCTATAAAAGGCATTAAACAAATAGATGCACAGTACATTGCAACTATTGCTGTTGCATACATCCCGGTTGCATTCGTTGTTTTTGCAGAGCATATAGCAGACCACAAAAACCTATCTTCAATAATTGAGCAAGACCTTCTTGAAGAGCCGGGCCTTCACAGAACACTTCTCGGCGACGGCGTGGGTTCTTTTGTTGGCGCTATATTCGGCGGCTGCCCCAATACAACATACGGAGAATCAGTTGGATGTGTAGCTATTACAAAGAATGCATCAGTTGTGACAATCTTAGCTACTGCAATTATTGCAATAATCGCTTCTTTCATAGCACCTTTTGTGACTTTTCTGGCTACTATCCCCGCATGCGTTATGGGCGGTGTTTGTATAACACTTTACGGATTTATCGCAGTTTCTGGTCTTAAGATGCTCCAAAGCGTTGACCTGAACAACAACAAAAATCTGTTTGTTGCATCAGTGATTCTTATTACAGGTATTGGCGGAATGGCACTTCAAATCGGCGCTATCAAGCTTACATCAATCGCATGTGCTCTCATATTCGGTATTATAGTAAATCTTGTAGTAGCAAAAGCACCCGACCAGGAATAAAGGAGTAAAACTATGAGCAACGTAGTAATTTTTGACCACCCTCTAATTCAGCATAAGACCACAATCCTCCGTCAGACCTCGACTACAAACAAGGAATTTCGTGAGCTTGTGGAAGAAATCACAATGCTTATGTGCTTTGAAGCACTAAGAGACCTGCCCCTTGAAGATGTAGAAATAGATACTCCCATTCAAAAAACCACACAAAAGATGATAAAAGGCAAGGACCTTGCTGTTGTGCCTATTCTTCGTGCAGGACTTGGAATGGTAAACGGGCTTTTGAATCTGGTACCCACCGCAAAGGAAGGACATATAGGAATGTATCGTGACGAAGAAACAATGCAGCCACAAGAATATTACTGCAAACTTCCGCCCGACATTGATAAAAGACTTATTGTTGTTGTAGACCCTATGCTTGCAACAGGCGGCTCTGCCATTGATGCAATCCGCCAGATAAAATCCTATGGAGGAAAGCAGATAAAATTCCTTTGTATGATTGCAGCACCGGAAGGAATAAAAGCTCTTTCCAAAGAGCATCCGGATGTTGAAATCTACTGCGCAAACGTAGACGAAGGGCTAAACGAAAAATGTTATATCGTACCCGGTCTTGGGGATGCAGGTGACAGAATTTTCGGAACGAAATAAACAAAAAATCGAGGATAAATTCCTCGATTTTTTTGTTTATAATTATTCTTCATCCGCTCTTCCTGACAAGAAAACTTTCACACTGTCATACTCATCATAATAATGAATTTCTGCTGTTTCTTTACCTCCGGGTTTTATTTCATTCTGTGACTCACCAACATATGTATATGAAGATCCAACCACATGCTCACCTTTCATACACAATGCTGTTGCAGTTACCCAATTTGACGCAATCTCTCCATTATTGGATACCGAAACAATAACTTTATCTTTTGCAGGCGTTGCTTCACAAGACAAATTTGTATCAATAGCCTTGTAATACTCTAATTCCTCTACAGAATATTCATATTCATAGCTGGCAAATGGCTCTTCATTATCAAAAACCAAGCATATTTCACCGCCGGATCCAAATGCATATACCGTATCTTCTTTTACTCCTAATAATCCACCATTTGCATCTTTGAATGTAACATCAACATTTAAAGCACAGTCCATAGATGAATTATTTTTTATAACCAAAGCCAAACAATTATCATACTTATTATTCCAGGTATATGGAGTTGTAACAAAACTCTCCATTATTTTATCTTCATCAAATGCTTTCTTTTCCTCGGCAGGCTTCTGAACCTCAACACTGACACTACCTCCGCCGGACGAACCGGTATTTCCGCTGTTTTGCTGATTATTTCTGTTGCATCCGGCAACACACATTAAAGCAATAAGACATAATACTATTTTTCTCATAATTCTTCCTCCTTTGATTGGTGTTACATTATGTAACATTTTTATTGTAACAGATTGTTACAATAAAGTCAAGAGGTGATTTAATGAAAGGTCTAAAAATTGTTAGGAAAAAGAAGAATTTGAATCAACTTAAAGTAGCAATGGATCTAAATATATCGAGAGAAGCACTCTCTCATTATGAAAACGGCAAAAGAGAACCCAGCATAGATATGCTGAACAAACTATCAAAATACTTCAATGTATCAATAGACTACTTGATAAACGGTGAAGAATTCAAGAAAAAATAATAAATAATATAGCTTGGGGATGTTTAAAAATGCACATAACGCTCAATGGCTTTAAATAAGCATTTTATAAGCATCAAAAATGGTGAAAACTTATAAATTATGATAGAAATCCGCAAATTTGCGGATTTCTCTTTATTTTATGCCATTGAGCTACGAACACAACTCACCACTCTACGTACCAACGTACGCCTTCGGGCAAGGTATTATGCGTATTAACCGCATAATACTTCGTTTCGTCCGTTCTGCA
>JAZUOB010000032.1:0-1746 GCA_045604425.1 Clostridia bacterium | reverse complement strand
TAAAAAAAAAACGCAAATTGCGTTCTTTTTTGTGGTTGTGTCAGCAAATGGACACACATGATAAATGATACCACCATAATTTTATAAAATAAATATATTGAAAAATGGTTATAATATTTGTAGAACGGAGTGATATTTATGGAAAATTATAAAATGCCGGTGGGTTTTGGTATGGCGCTTGCACAAAGACCTGAAGCTATGGAAAAGTTTGCGAAGCTGAGCGATATCAAAAAGCAAGAAATTATAAATGGCACACATGCAGTAGCATCAAAATCAGAAATGCGACAGTATGTGGATAAAATCATGTCCGAGTACTGATTTAGTTTGGAGGTAATTGATTTTATGAATGACAAGAAAAAAGAGGATTCAAAGAAAACAGCCACGAACAACCAATGGGTATCATCTGGAATTGTCCGTCCTTGTGACAAATCTGTACGCAAAGACGGCCCCGGAGGAGAAGATGCAGATTGATATGTATTTAGGAGCAAAAACCACCCTTCAGGGTGGTTTTTGTTTTGAAAATAAAAATTATTTATTGAAACTGGGTCTTGTTGTTTCGTTGCTTGCAAAGGCGTTAGGTCCGGGGTCTGACATTGAAAAGTACATCTTTGCTGCCTTTGTTGTGCCAAAATCTTTGTTAGAGCCGCTGTTTTGCACTTTGTTAAAAGCGTCGCGGAACATCTGATTGTGCGCTTCTTCTCGGTTAAGAAGAAAGTCGATAGTTTCTTTGACTTTTTTGTCATCTATCTGTCGGTACAAATATTCATAAACTACTTTTGCACGCTGTTCTGATGCAATATTACTTAAGATATCAGCGCACAAATCACCCGTTACTGTGACATAATCTGCTGTCCATGAGTATCCTGATGCATTTATGAGTCCGGGGTTTAAACCTAAAATAACATGTGATTGCACTTCTCCGGCGTGCACCTTTGTTGCATCTACGTCATGGCCGTTGAGCAGGTTAATGGTCTGGGCAACCATTTCCATATGTCCCAGTTCTTCGGCCGCTATATCAAGAAATAAATCCTTAATTTCCGGGTCCTTGATACGAAAGCTTTGTGACATATATTGCATAGCTGCTTTAAGTTCACCGTTTCCTCCGCCCAGTTGTTCCTGAAGCAATACTGCATATTGCTGGTTCGGTCTTTCCACTCCTACAGGGTGAAAAAGCATTTTTTCGTGTTTGAACATAAAATTTTACCTCCAATTGCTTTTTCTTATTTTTAGCAATTAAAGATAATATATTCACGCGCAAAATTCTTTTTTGATTTTTGGAGCTATAATTCCAAGTACTGTAGTTGTGATTATTATTTCAGGTATCATGTATGAGCCGTTGTACATAATAGCATATAAAGGGATACAATCTGTATCGGCAAAAGCTCCCCATATCAATAGTCCTGAAAGTATATGCATGAAATATCTAAGCATTGTAACTATTGTGCCGCTTAACGGGATTGCCCATGTTTTGTTCCCTAAAAGCTTCACAAAATAACCTGCAAGGCCTAAAACTGTGAAAGCTATTACATAATCAAGCAATATTACGCCAATAAAAGTCAAAGCAGTTGTTGCAGGGGGCATATAGAAATCCGTCATCATTTGAATTATTGAAAATACAAATCCTGATAATAGACCCCATTTTGTATCTATGATTATAGATACAAGAATAATAGGCACCATGCTGCCGATTGTGATATACCCACCCTGGGTCCAGGGTGCAGGTAATTGTTTGGACACTATAATCAG
>JAZUOB010000031.1:0-2819 GCA_045604425.1 Clostridia bacterium | reverse complement strand
TACTGAATTCCACTCCGTGAAAAGAATTAGTTATAACTCTATCAGCATTCTTTATATTTGATATCCATTCTTCTACGGACTCGCTATCACTAAAGTATACATCTTCGCCTTTTGAATTGATATATTGAATTATGTCATCTGCATCTTTATACCTGTTATGAAGAATATACACAAAATTGCCTTTTTTGTGGCATGAGCCATTTAAAAGTTTGTCATAATCCTCCGCTTCTAAGAGCAAAGTCGGGTCAGGGACTACACATGCATTTTGTATACCCATATCCCGAACTATCTTAAGACCTGTATTTTCACGAACCGAAATATAGTCAAAGGACTCAAGACATCTTTTTATTCCATGTTTTAATTTTTCATCACAAACCGTTGTGCCGAAGCTGGCAGCATATGATGCCTTTATTTTGTTGTCAGGTACAAAATCAAGAAAATAAACAAATGTTTTTTTCTTTTCTCCATATTTTATAAAACTCATATTCCATACCTGATCGCTGCCGCAAACATACAAATCATAAGGAGGAAGGCTTTTTTTGAGCTTATTGTTTGAACAATAGTATGCCGTGCGATTAAAATGCTTACTTCTAAACTGTTCAATAGCTTTATCCTTGTCGATATCCTTTATCCTTCTTTTTATACTCTTTATATGCCTGGTCTTTATTGCATTAAAAAAAGTTTTTTTGTATCTTCTTGGGAAATAATCTACTATATCAACCTCAGCGCCTTTTGCCTTCAATGCTTCTGACAATGCATATGCCTGAAGAACAGCGCCATAGTTTGTTGACCAATGAAAAGTCATTATACATATTTTCATACATACACCTATATTTCTTAATCATGAATCAAATTCACATAATCACTTGTTCTGTAAGAATACAGATCGTCCTTTTCAAATATCGTAATATAAGGATATCTGATAAGATTTTCATTGTAATACTGTCCTTGTGTAATATAAGAGTCAAGATTTTTTACTGTCATAAAACCTGAAATCGCCACAACAATCAGAATATACGACCATGCCACAGCCTCATTTGCTTTCTGAATATTCATGTTTTCAAGACGTACATTATTTATAGCAGTAGAGAGAAGCACAACACCCGTCACCTCAAAATAAATAGTAAGTCTTGCCAAAATCAAGTCATTATTAAAGAAGAACATAGTAACTATTACACCGATATAGTATATCTTTAGAAGTATATTCATAGGACCCATGTCTTGTTCTCCGTCTTTATAAAGGGTCAGAACCATGACAAGTTCCACGCCTTTTCTGACCATGGCTGCCCAACCTATTTGTCTGGTATCATATGCTGACCTATCAAAAAGCGCAAGCACCTTTGCATGAAAACCTGTAGCATTAAAAATTATAGCATATCCCAACACCAAAAGTGCAAGTATCAAAAGTGTTCTGGGCTTGAATCTGACCATAAAAGGAACCACCAAAAGTATATATGCACTTCTATGAATCTGGGCAATAATTAACGAAACTAATATATACTTTATCCACTTTTTATCGATAGCTAAAGGCACTGCTATACCGATAAAAATCGCCATTGCAAGCCCTTGACGAATGGCTGAAAAATAATATGTAAGATAAAAGGTCGAAAAAAACAAAAGAAGTGCCAGACATCTATCACCGCTGTACTTTTTCAAAAATCTGTACAGCATATACATCATAAACACTGATAATATAAAAACAAATACTTCGAAAGAACAGCCCATACTCTTAAAGAAGTTCATCAAAAATCTATAGCCTTTTTCAAATGTGGACTCCGCCATAAAATACTTTGAAGTAAGAACACTGGGGCAGTTCTGATAGTGAAGCTGATATCCGATATAATCAGTTCCCTGACCATATCGAAGACAAAGCATCACGGTTAGCCCCAAAAACAAAATTCTGTATATATTATCATCGCTTCTTTTGTCTCTGGCAAACATTGCTGCCATAGCAATTAAGAAAAATACAACTAAATAAAAAATAGTAAAACACCTCCGGTGAAAATCACCTTTATAAATAATTCCTCATAGCTTCAAAAAGCTCTTCAAAGTCAAAAGGATCAAACAAAACAGCTTTGTCATACCCTGCCAAAATCTCTTTTGAAAACGCACAATCAGATGCTATAACCGGACATCCATACAAGCGAGCTTCAAGCAGTGGCAACCCAAAAGTCTCGATATATGACGGGAATAATAATATAGACTTTCTATAATACTCATCAACTTTATCTTTGGTTAAATAACCAGAGAATTCTATCAAATCCTGTATATCTTTGTAATCTTCCGAAAAAGAATCATCTTTCTGTATTGTAAGCAATACTTTAAAGTCTTCATATCCTGACTCTTTCAGGCGTCTGACAGCCTTATAAATTAAATTATGATTTTTATAAACCGCCCTACTTGCAGGATAGAAAAACAAAACTTCATCAGAACCTTCAAACATAGCGTCAAGCGGAACGGTGACTGTAGGTTTTATAATGCTTATCTTGTCTTCATTTATTCCCGTTTTTTCACAAACAGCATCTTTCATCCAAACAGTCTGCACTATAACAGAATCAGCCTTCTGTACAGAACGGTATATCATTTTTGATATTATGTTCTGATAAACCCATAATTTCTTGTTTTCAGAAAACGAAAATTTCTTTTCACAAAACGGAAGAGGCTGATGCACATACAGCTCTTGAAAACAATTACCGGCTTTAACAACGGTATTCTGCAAAGAAATAATTTTGTCAGGCTTATATGCTTTAACAAGCTTTGATGCAAGAAAATTGTCAAACCACAAGCGATGAATCCAGCTTTTTTTGATCCACGGAAAG
>JAZUOB010000030.1:0-1762 GCA_045604425.1 Clostridia bacterium | reverse complement strand
ATGGAAGCTATGGGCTCACCTCTGACAAACAAGTATGCGGAAGGCTATCCCGGCAAGAGATATTATGGTGGCTGTGAATGTGTAGACGTGGCAGAAAACCTTGCTATTGAAAGAGCAAAAGAGCTTTTTGGCGCAGGCTATGCCAATGTACAGCCTCATTCAGGCGCACAGGCAAACATGGCAGTGTTCTTTGCACTTCTTACTCCCGGTGATACAGTGCTTAGTATGAGCCTTGACCACGGCGGACATCTTAGTCATGGAAGCCCTGTAAATATGTCAGGTAAGTACTTCAATATCGTACCTTATGGTGTAAGCGAAAAGGAAAATGTTATAGACTATGACGTTGTGAGAAAGCTTGCTTTGGAAAACAAGCCAAAGCTTATTTTGGCAGGTGCAAGTGCATATCCAAGAACAATAGATTTCAAGAAGTTCAGAGAGATAGCAGACGAGGTAGGAGCATACTTCATGGTGGACATGGCTCATATTGCAGGTCTTGTAGCAGCAGGCGAGCATCCTACACCAATGCCTTATGCTCATGTTGTCACAACAACAACACATAAAACACTTCGTGGCCCAAGAGGCGGACTTATCCTCACAAACGATGAAGACCTTGCAAAAGCAATCAACAAAGCAATATTCCCCGGTATTCAGGGCGGACCTTTGATGCACGTAATAGCTGCAAAAGCAGTAAGCTTCAAAGAAGCTTTGTCTGACGACTTCAAAGCATACCAGAAGCAGATTGTAAAGAATGCAAAAGCACTTTCAGAAGCTTTGATTGAAGAAGGCTTCAAGCTTGTTTCAGGCGGCACAGACAATCACCTTATGCTTCTTGACCTTACAGATACAGGCATTACCGGTAAAGAAGCTGAGCATCGTCTTGATGAAGTGGGAATTACTGTGAATAAGAATGCTATTCCTTTTGATACAAAGAGCCCATTTATCACAAGTGGTGTGAGAATAGGTACACCTGCTACAACAAGCCGTGGCTTCAAAGAAGAAGAAATGAAAGAGATTGCAAAGCTTATAAAACTTGCTATCTGTGACTTTGAAAACAGTAGTGATGAAGTGAGAGCAAGAGTTAAGGTTCTTTGCGATAAATATCCGTTATATCAATAAACTTTTCTGAGTATGTAAAAAAAAGCTTATAAAAGCAAACAATATAGTTGCTTTTATAAGCTTTTGTTTTTATCTTCTTTCTTTTATCTGCCCGCTTCTGTAAGCCTTTAGCAGCGCCTTTAGTTCTTTTACTTTATCGGCTATTTTTATTCCGTCGTCTGTGTGTTCTATTAGCACTCTTTCAGTCATTCTTTCCACTTCCATGATAGACGGTATTTGTCTATTGTCTTTCCACTCATCAGGGCTGTGCTTTGCAAATGCCATGTATCTTGAACTGTATATAAATGTGTATCCGCCTATACCGGTCTTTTGCTGATACGCTTTAGAAATGCCTCCGTCTATCATAAAAAGAAGTCCATCACCTTTTACGGGGTTTTCGCCTGATTTGACCGGTACGTGACCATTTATAATATGTCCGCCCTCGGAGAGTGAAAACTCGTCCAGTATTTTCTGGCAGGTTGATTTGTGCTCAATGAGTTTGTAGTAATCTTTCATCTTTTCTTCCTTTTCCTTCAATAAGAATAGTATTATTATACAAATCAATACTATATAATGTCAAATTAACAAGTTCTGATACTCTTAAACCAGATCCATACATTAATTCAAGCATAGCCTTTGTACGATAATTAAAAGCATTTTCTAATTT
>JAZUOB010000029.1:0-3030 GCA_045604425.1 Clostridia bacterium | reverse complement strand
TAAGACCGCTTGGCCTCCGACTTCATCCACGCATATGTTCTGAGCAAAAAGTTCATCCACATAGGAAGCATGACTATCATGAGCATAGTACCTCTTATGTTTGTATTCATTCTCGCCAGAATAAAAGATATGGGGTATGCAACCAAAAGGCAGATAACTGTAGCAATAGCCGCAAGCCATATAGACCTGACAAATATATTTGTATACTGCGCCACATTCGACACATACTCCAAAGTAAACTCGCCTTCAGGATTTGTGAAAGCAAAATATGCTACCATTACAAGCGGAACGATTATAAAAACAATCATCCACACAAGATACGGAGCAGAAAGCAACTTTCTTTTCATTGCACCCTCCTACTCTGACATTTTATCCATTATATGAATATCATCAGGGGTAAACCCGATACCTACCATAGCTCCCTCTTCAGCAGCTTTTGTAGAATGAACAAGCCATGTAAAGTCATATGATTCTATTACCATTTCATAATGTACACCTTTGAATGTAACAGTTTTGACAACGCCAGTTATTTCAGCATCATCCTGAGAAATCAAGGTTATATCTTCCGGTCGGATAACAACATCAACAGGAGTATCATTTCCAAAGCCGCTATCCACACATTTAAATTGCTTGCCGCTGATTTCTACAAGAAAATCCTTTCTCATAATACCACTGAGAATATTACTTTCACCAATAAAATCAGCAACAAAAGCATTCTTTGGCTCGTTATATATATCAACCGGGGTCCCAATTTGCTGAATATTACCATCTTTCATTACAACCACGGTATCACTCATTGTAAGTGCTTCTTCCTGGTCATGAGTAACATATACAAATGTAATCTCAAGGCTTTGTTGAATTCTTTTAAGTTCAATCTGCATCTCTTTTCGAAGCTTCAAATCCAACGCACCCAAAGGCTCGTCCAAAAGCAAAACCTTTGGACGATTTACCAAAGCTCTGGCTATAGCAACTCTCTGCTGCTGACCGCCGGAAAGCTTATTCACCGTTCGCTTTTCATAACCGGACAAGTTCACAAGCTTGAGCATTTTAGAAACACGTTTTCTTATTTCTTTTTCAGGAAGCTTTGCAACCTTTAAACCAAAAGCAATATTATCATACACATTCAAATGCGGAAATAATGCATACCTCTGGAATACGGTATTTACATTTCTCTTATATGGGGGAACATCATTTATTCTTTTGCCCTCAAAATACACATCACCCATTGTTGGCGCTTGAAATCCGCCAATAATTCTGAGTGTTGTGGTCTTACCACAGCCGGATGGCCCAAGCAGTGTCACAAATTCTTTGTCTTTGATATCAAGATTGATACCACTTAGAATAACATCATCATCAAACGCAACACCGATGTTTTGCAAGCTAATAATATTCTCCAACTCTCTACCTCCGAAATCAAAATCTACGAAATAAATTGTATCATAAATATAATTAAAATACAATACTTTTTGAAATATTTGCTCGAATTTTGCAAACTGTGGTTTTTCGTAAAATTAAGAAGTATCGAAATGTTTTGAAAGGCAAATATAACTAAAAAACGACTTGCTTTTTTACAAGTCGTTTTTTGGTATGCCCGATGCGATTCGAACGCACGGCCTTCAGAATCGGAGTCTGACGCTCTATCCAACTGAGCTACGAGCACATAACGTGTGTATTTTAACACATTTAGATAATTCTGTCAATAAAAATATCAGGGATTGCTTTTCAAAAAACAACCCCTATAAATTAAAACTCTTCTTTTAGAAATGCTTCCAGTCTGTCAAGACCAGACTTGCAATTTTCCATGCTTGTAGCATAACTCCAACGTACATACATAGGAGCTTCAAATCCAGTTCCTGGCACTACTGCAACTTTTGCTTTTTCAAGCAGAAGGTCAGCAAATTTATCAGCTGAATCAATTTTTGTACCATAAAGCTCTTTTCCGATAATATCAGATATATTCATCATGATATAAAACGCACCATCAGGATTAAGACATGATACACCAGAAATATTATTTATTCTGGAAACCATATACTCCTTGCGCTTTACAAACTCTTTCTTCATTTCTTCAACACAGTCAAGTCCGCCTTTTAGCGCTGCAATAGCAGCTTCCTGTGCAATTGAATTCGGATTGGATGTAGCATGTGACTGAATGCTTGACATAGCCTTTGCAAGTTCAGAGTTTGATGCTGTAAAACCTATTCTCCAACCCGTCATAGCATATGTCTTTGAGACACCATTTACAATAATTGTGCGATCTTTTATCTCATCACCAAAAGAAGCAATGCTTACATGCTTTCCATTATATATCAAATGCTCATATATTTCATCTGACACAACATACAAATCATGACGTATTGCTACATCAGCAATCGCGCTAAGCTCATCTTCTGTATATACCATACCGGTAGGATTAGATGGTGAATTGAGGATGATTGCTCTGGTTTTTGGAGTAATACAAGCCTCAAAATCAGCTGCTGTGGCTTTAAAATTATTTTCTTCTTTTGTCATCAATGTAACAGGTATGCCGTCAGCCAGCTTTATCATTTCAGGATAGCTTACCCAATATGGAGCAGGTACTATAACCTCATCACCGGGGTTCAAAATAACCATAAAGATATTTACTAGACTATGTTTTGCACCATTTGATACAACTATTTGAGATGGATCGTAGCTAAGACCGTTTTCATTTAAAAACTTGTCACAAACAGCTTTTCTCATTTCAAGTGTACCAGCAGCCGGTGTGTATCTTGTCTTGCCATCAGCGATTGCTTTTATCGCAGCATCGCAAATATGCTTGGGTGTATTAAAGTCCGGCTCACCGGCACCAAAACCAACCACGTCAATGCCGTCAGCTTTCATTTGCTTAAATTTTGTATCGATCGCCAATGTTGGTGAAGGCGATATAGATTGTGCTTTTTTAGAAACCATTATTTCCATTCCTTTCAACAAAAATGAAAGATATATTATTTAATCATTCACTTTTATGATATGCATTACATTTAAAAATTGTTTTCAATTCCAGATAAT
>JAZUOB010000028.1:0-2958 GCA_045604425.1 Clostridia bacterium | reverse complement strand
ATGGGGCATTTTGAGTCCTTCCAATTTGTGTTAGAGTGGCGCTGATAAGTTCGGTTATACCGTCAGCTGAAGTGGATATTGTTTCTACAACCGGGCATCCAAGTATTTTGGATAGTGCCAATGTATCAATATGAGTGTCTTTCTTTTCGTTAATATCACTTTTGTTGAGAGCAACTACCATTGGAATTTCAAGCTCCAGAAGCTGTGTGGTGAAAAACAAACTTCGGCTCAGGTTTGTAGCATCAACTATATTTATGATTACATCAGGATTTTCGTTTTTAACATATGAACTTGTAATACTTTCTTCTGATGTGTATGGTGACATTGAATAAGCACCAGGGAGATCAACTGCCACAATCTCTTCTTTACCTGTGTGGTAAGATTTTTTGATAGGATGCTCTTTCTTGTCAACTGTAACACCTGCCCAGTTTCCTACTTTTTCATTTTTGCCTGTGAGCACATTATACATTGTAGTTTTTCCGGAGTTAGGATTTCCTGCTAATGCTATTCTCATTTTGTATTCCTCCACGTATTATTAGTATACTTGATTTATTAGTTAGTTTTCACTAACTGCCTGACAAAAAATATAGTTTACAGAATCTATAATCAGATTAAAATAGATTCTGCAAGCTGATTATCAATGTTATATCTACCGTCTTTGATAGAAACGATGCAACCACCTTTAAGGTGCGAAACAACGGTTATAGGCTCACCGCTGTAGCAGCCAAGAGAAAACAAGAACGCATCAAGCTCCTCATCGTCGGTAATTATATCTTTTATTATGTATTCTTTGCCCTCTATGGCATTGGTCAAATTCATAATTATCACCCAACTTATATTGTGTAGTTAGTTTAGCATAACTAACTCTGATTTGTCAATAACATTTTCCACCTTTGGTGAATGTTGCTTATTGTACAAGCAGAAAAAACGCATATTTTTGGGCATATAATAAAAAGAGAGCTGTCGCCCGTTTGGGAAACAGCTCTGTGCATTTTTATACATTCCACAATCAATATAGTTTACGCTTGTCTATTACTCTAACAGCCTTACCCTCACTTCTGGTGATTGACTTTGGAGCAACAAGATGTACTTTTGCAACTATTCCAAGCATAGCCTTAAGCGCCATGACAAGATCTTTTTCAATAGCACTTACTTCTGCTACCGTATCGGAGAACATTTCAGGAGACATCTCCACGTCGATATCAAATGTATCTGTGTTATTTACTCTGTCTACGATAATCTGATAGTTTGGTGTCATTCCTTTGTTAAGAAGCACTGTCTCTATTTGTGACGGGAATACGTTTACGCCTCGGATAATAAGCATATCGTCAGATCTGCCCATAGGTTTGCACATACGCACGTGTGTACGTCCGCATCCGCAAGGCTCATCATTGAGCACACAAATATCTTTTGTTCGATAGCGAATCATTGGGAATGCTTCCTTTGTAAGTGCAGTAAATACAAGCTCACCCTTTGAGCCGTATGGAAGCACTTCTTCTGTTATAGGGTCGATTATCTCTGCAATAAAGTGGTCCTCGTTTATATGCATTCCTGTTTGCTCGCTACATTCAAAAGATACACCCGGGCCTGAAAGCTCTGTGAGTCCGTATATGTCATAAGCCTTGATACCCAGCTTTTGCTCAATATCCCGTCGCATTTCCTGAGTCCATGCTTCTGCACCGAAAATTCCCGCTTTCAGCTTCAGCCGGTCCTGGATACCTGCTTCAACAGCTGATTCTGCAAGGTATGCAGCATAAGAGGGAGTACAGCAAAGGATAGTAGCACCAAGGTCTGTCATGAACTGGAGCTGACGGTCGGTATTGCCGGATGACATAGGGAGTGTAAGACATCCCACCTTGTGAGATCCGCCGTTTAGTCCCGGGCCGCCTGTAAAGAGACCATAACCATAGCATACCTGACAAACATCTTCATTTGTGCCGCCTACTGCAGTAATGGCACGGGCGCAGCAGTCTTCCCACAGGTCAATATCGTGTTGAGTATAAAAAGCCACCACTCGTTTTCCTGTTGTACCTGATGTGGATTGAATTCTTACACATTCCTCAAGAGGTTTTGCAAGAAGTCCATATGGATATGCTTCTCTGAGATCTTCTTTAGTAATAAAAGGAAGCTTATGTAGATCCTCTATACCGTGGATATCATCAGGGGTCACACTTTTTGCATCCATTTTTGCACGGTAGTATGGAACATTATCATACACGTGCTTTATTTGTTTTACAAGTCTTTCGCTTTGAAGCTTTTGAAGCTCCTTACGTGGCATTGTCTCGATTTCTGGTTGAAAGTACCTTATCAACTCTAATCACTTCTTTCTACAAATTTAACACCGATATACAAAAAAATTCCACCTGTCTTTTTCAAGCAAAAGAGCGGTGGAAGATAATCAACCGGCTATAGATTTTATCTGGTTGAGCCGGTATAATGTGCTTCCATCGCGTTGGTAAACTTAAATATAAAACTTGAAATAAATAGCATTATACCCGCCGCCTTTCTAAAAAATCATTATAAATACTATACCACAATAAAAATTTGTTGTCAAGTATTTTAGAAAAAATGATATAGAGAGACAAAAGCCTCTCTATATCAATTCTTTGAATATTCAATCAGTTCACAAACACCCTTACCGGTTACAGAGTATATAAAAAATACTTTTTTCCAGCTTATAAGCCTGAGCCGGTTTTTGCCAGTTCAACATTTATATCGGAGAGGTCTGCTGATAACTTCTATCTTTAATCAGGGCCAGCCAAGCTGTTTTCCGCCCATAAGGTGAAAGTGTATATGAAATACTGTCTGTCCTGCATCTAAACCGCAGTTATTGATAACGCGGTAGCCCTTTTCATCAAGTCCAAGCTGTTTTGCAATTTCAGGGATAGCCTCGAATACTGCTGCTATGTGGCGTACGTTATCGGCTGTGATTTTGTTTGCACAGCATATATGTTCTTT
>JAZUOB010000027.1:0-3077 GCA_045604425.1 Clostridia bacterium | reverse complement strand
GTCACGGAAGAGGCTTGGAAGGACTTCTCAAGAGATACTTCAAATAAGATAGATTAAAGCAAGCAAGATTTATTCTTGCTTGCTTTTCATGTTATTATCCGGAAAGAAGGAAATACAAATGCCAAATATCAAAGGTCTGTTTGCTGTTATAAACTATCCGAGAACGCTTCCCGTTTATTTATGTGCAGTATGTTCCAAGCAAAAACATTTAATCAAAAAAGATATTGCCAGGTGGAACGAAATCGACCAAATAAATTTCAATTTATTCAAGTCACTTAACTGGTATCTCACATATAAAAAAGAGTTTAGAAATCTTATTCAGCACCGACTGAAGCACCCTTCTTACACATTCGGGGATTTAGTGCGTTTTGCAATTGCACGAATTTTGTGGAAACCACTGGAAAACCTGTATATATACACAAAGGATATAGGCGGCGGCCTATACATTCAACATGGTTTCTCTACTATAATCAGTGCGAAAAAAATAGGTGAAAACTGCAGAATTTATCAACAGGTAACTATCGGCTATAAAGGAGAGTTTAACCCTGTTTTAGAAGACAATGTTTCTGTCACATGCGGAGCAAAGGTTCTTGGAGATGTGACAATGCATAAGGGCAGCCTGGCAGCAGCCGGAGCTGTAGTAATAAAGGATGTTCCTGAAAATGCCATAGCGGGCGGGGTTCCTGCCAAGGTAATTGGCTATAAGGACGAGAATTTTCAAGGTTAATGAGGTGATTATATGTTAAACGAAAAAGTTTCAAAACTACTTAATGAACAAATAACAAAGGAGCTGTATTCAGCTTATCTTTATCTGGATTTTTCAGTTTTTTATGAAGCAGAGGGTCTTGACGGCTTTGCAAACTGGTACATGATTCAGGCACAGGAAGAAAGAGACCATGCAATGCTTTTTCTGAAATACTTGCAGATGTGCGGTGAAAAGGTAACACTTGGAGCAATAGACCGGCCGGACAAAGAGCTTAAAACTCTTATGGACCCCCTGAAAGCAGGACTTGAGCACGAGAAGTATGTGACAAGCCTTATAAATGACATCTACGGCGCAGCATATGATGTAAAGGACTTCAGAACAATGCAGTTTCTTGACTGGTTTGTAAAAGAACAGCTTGAAGAAGAAAAGAACGCCGATGATATGATAAAGAAAATGGAGCTGTTTGGCAGCGATGCAAAAGGACTTTATTCTCTGGACGCAGAATACGCCGCTAGAATTTATACAGCGCCATCACTTGTTCTTGATTGATAAAACTCTTGTCCCCAAACAAAAAGTACAGATCCGGAAGAATCTGTACTTTTTTATTACCAATTATTCAAATAATCCTGTGGTGATCGCACCATAGTGCTTCCTTCTGCAAACTGTTCATCTGTATCAACTGTAGTACCATACATATAAGCTTGTTGTATCTCGCCATTGTCCCCAACATAAAACTCTAAAGTTGTTCTTACTTCTCTTGATTTCCCATCACCCATTGATATATATGAGGTTTCAACACTCTTAGCCATGGTAGGAGAAATAAAATTAAAGGTATATGTATCGTCACAATCTTTGTATATAGCAGTATTTGCTCCTGTTTTTGTCAGGGTCGCACCAGTAAAATCATCAACAGATGTTATGTCGGAGTAAGCTGTTATATACCACTGTCCTGTATGTGCTGATGTCACAAATCCCTTTTCTTCCACGGAATTTTGGGTTGGAAGTTCTACTTGATTTGACACCGTATCGTCCATGGGTGTTTGCGCGCATCCTGCACATGACAAAATCAGAAATAATATAATAAGTTTTTTCATATAATTACCTCCTGCAGTTTAACAAGAAAAGTATATCACCTGACCAAATATTTGTCAAAGTCTTTTTTATTTAATAAAAGTATTGCTTTATTCGACATTTTATGATATAATTCCCATAATAATATATCTAAGGAGGATATCATTCATGTTTTGTAAAAATTGTGGTGCTGAATGTGCCGACGGCGTAAAATTCTGTGAAAAGTGCGGAACAGCTATGGATCAGCCTGTATATCAGACTCCGGTAGCTAACAATTCATTCCCTGGCAAAGGAATGGGTATTGCTTCAATGGTACTAGGCATTGTTGCTTTAGTATTATTCTGTATTTTTTACATTTCTATTCCTTGCGGCATCGTAGGTCTTGTATTGGGGGCACTGGCTTACAAGAAGGCTCGTGCAGTTGGAGTTAAAAGTAATATAATTACCGCAGGTATTGTTTGCTCTTGCGTAGCTCTGGGTATTGAAATTATCTATTTAGGTTTGGCTATGATAGGCATCGTATCCTCAACAGCAGGACTTTCATCTCTTATCTAATATATGCTACATACTAAAAAGAGTATAATTTTATTGGATGCAACATTACTTTATGTGGTGTTGCATCTAAAACTTTTCACAACTTTAATGTCCAAATATTTGCCTGATTGCATTTTTTTAAAACATGGTATATTATGTCCCTCCTGTGGTGGCACCCGGTGTATATACAGTCTTGTAAAAGGTGATATTACGGGAGCTTTAAAGTATAATTTTATGATTTTTCTGGCTGTTATTTATATTATACTGATTATAGCTGTACTCAACCTGCAATACTTATTCGGTTTTAAAAAAATATCTGTACTGTCTAAAAGCCTTACAAACCCTAAGGTATTGATATTCTTTGCTTTATCATACGGGCTGTATGGAATATATAGAAATTTCATATGATACTTTTTATGTAAAATATTGCTGTTTGTCATAAGAATTCTATTTTAGGTGTATCTTCCAACAATATATATTTCCCATTTTAACTCTTGGAAGCTTTTGTGGATATTTTTATTATGGTATATCTATTTTTCATATTATATGTTCAAAATAAAGCGTAACTTAATTATTCTGTACAAGTATTATTCCCTCCATTCCGGATTATAATAATTAAAAGGAGTTGATTATATGAAAAAAATCGTATCATTATTTTTGCTGTCCGGTGTTTTGACCATGCTTAGTGCCTGCGGACAAAACACATCCTCTGTCATGGATACTCAAACAGCACAGCCTCAAGAAGCTAACCAAATAGCTGAAACCC
>JAZUOB010000026.1:0-4254 GCA_045604425.1 Clostridia bacterium | reverse complement strand
ATTGGGGTACTCCTCTTAATATTTGGGAATGTGATTGCGGCCACAGACATGCAATCGGGTCTATCGAAGAGCTGAAAAATATGTCAGACAACTGCCCTGATGATATAGAGCTTCACCGTCCGTTCATTGACGGGGTTACTATCAAGTGTGAAAAGTGCGGAAAACAAATGACCAGAGTCCCCGAGGTTATCGACTGTTGGTTTGACTCAGGTGCTATGCCTTTTGCACAGTGGCATTATCCCTTTGAAAACAAAGAGATTTTTGAGGACAATTTCCCTGCAGACTTCATCAGTGAAGCCGTAGACCAGACAAGAGGCTGGTTCTACTCATTGCTTGCTATATCTACATTGATATTTGATAAAGCGCCATACAAGAATGTAATTGTGCTTGGTCACGTTCAGGACGAAAACGGTCAAAAAATGTCCAAGTCCAAAGGTAATGCAGTTGACCCAATGGAAGCACTTACAGAGTTTGGTGCAGATGCTATCAGGTGGTACTTCTATTCAAATTCAGCACCATGGCTTCCAAACAGATTCCATAAAGGTGCAGTAGTAGAAGGTCAGCGTAAGTTCATGGGTACACTTTGGAACACCTATGCATTCTTTGTACTGTATGCAAATATAGATAATTTCGACCCCACAAAGTATACTCTTGACAAGGACAGCCTTGCCCCAATGGACAAGTGGCTCCTTTCAAGACTCAATACAGTAGTCAAGACAGTAGACGAAAATCTTGAAAACTACAAAATCACAGAAACAACAAGAGTTCTGGATGACTTTGTAGACGAGCTTTCAAACTGGTATGTAAGACGCTCCAGAACTCGTTTCTGGCTCAAGGATATGCCAAAGAGCAAGATAAACGCGTATATGACACTTTATACAGCCCTTGTTACACTTGCCAAGATTTCAGCGCCTATGATACCATTCATGGCAGAAGATATTTATAGAAATCTTGTTTGCTCAGTTGACAAGTCTGCACCGGAGAGCGTGCATCTTTGTGACTTCCCAAGCTTTGATGAAAGCTTTATTGATACAGACCTTGAGGACAAAATGAAAAAGGTTCTTGATATTGTTGTTTTGGGCAGAAGCGCAAGAAACAGTGCCAATATCAAAAACCGTCAGCCTATAGGCAAGATGTATGTAAAGGCGGATGCTCTTGAAGAAATGTACGCAGAGATTATCAAAGACGAGCTTAATGTGAAGGAAATAGAGTTCACAGACAATGTTTCAAGCTTTACTTCATATTCATTCAAGCCTCAGCTTAGAACTCTCGGCCGCAGATTTGGCAAGAACATTGGACTTGTAAAAGATATTCTGGCAAATCTTGACGGGAATGCTGCTATGGCAGAGCTTGCCCAAAAAGGCACTGTCACAATCACAGTCGAGGGAGCAGAAGAAGCTCTCACAGAAGAAGATTTGCTTATAGAATCATCAAAAATGGAAGGCTTTGAGTCTGCAGAAGATAACGGAATTACCGTTGTTCTGGACACAAACCTGACAGCCGAGCTTATAAAAGAAGGTCAGCTTCGTGAAATCGTAAGTAAGGTGCAAACCATGCGTAAAGAAGCAGGCTTTGAGGTAATGGACCATATCAAGCTTGGTATCAGCGGCAACGAAAATCTCCAGAAAGTAGTCATGGAAGAAGAAGAGCTTGTAAAAGGCGAAGTTCTTGCAGACATGATTGTACAGGATGTTGTTTCCTATAATAAGGAATGGAATATCAACGGAGAGAATGTAGTATTGTCTGTAGAGAAGATATAAAAAAGAAAACGTCGGCGCATGAGCCGACGTTTTTTTCGGAAGAACTAAATGGTTTTAATGATACATCACCTGCGGTGATATGATGTTATGCTTCGCATAATGATGTTGCTCCTTTGGCTGCAATGATACCATGTTGCCTTTCAATGTGGCGAAGCCACACATCATTAGCGTCAGCGTCATCGTTGGCAACGCCGACATCATTTGCCGCAAGGCAAACATCATTGAAAAAAGCACTTGCGTTTGCAAGTGCTTTTTTCTGGCGACCCGGATGGGGCTCGAACCCACGACCTCTAGCGTGACAGGCTAGCGTTCTAACCAACTGAACTACCGGGCCAAAATCTTAATACATGAGTCATGATACCACAAAAATTCTTCTTTGTCAATATTTTTTTTAGTATCTATTGTTATTTAGAAGAAAGTTTGATATATTATATATATGAAAAATAAGTTAATCGGGAGTATATCATGAAAACAGAAAAAAATATTATAATTGCATTTCTTCTCAACTTTTCATTTTCAGTATTTGAATTTTTGGGAGGGATATATACAGGCAGCGTGGCAATAATGTCAGATGCCCTTCATGATTTAGGTGATGCGGCAAGTATCGGTCTGGCAGTTATACTTGAAAAAAAGAGCAAAAAGCAGCCTGATGAAAAATTTACTTACGGATATGCCAGGTATTCTGTGCTTTCCGGTATAATTACAACCTTGATTCTTGTTTTTGGCTCAGCTGTGATAATATATAATGCAGTACAAAGAATTATATCTCCAATAGAAGTCAAATACGGACCGATGATTGTTTTTGCAGTTATTGGTGTTGTGGTGAATTTTTTTGCAGCGTATTTCACTCACGGCGGAAACTCCCTGAACCAAAAAGCCGTCAATTTGCATATGCTGGAGGACGTGCTTGGTTGGGCTGTAGGGCTTGCGGGTGCAGTTTTGATGAAATTCACAGACCTTGTGATAATTGACCCCCTTCTTTCTATTGGTGTGTCCATATTTATTTTAATAAACGCACTAAAGAATTTAAAACAGGCAATAGATATTTTCCTTGAGAAAACTCCAAACCTTGTCAGCGTAAATGAGATAAAAGAGCATGTTCAAAATCTTGATGAAGTCATTGATGTTCATCATGTACATGTATGGACATTGGAGGGAAACAGCGTATATGCTACTATGCACATAGTCACAAATGAAGACTTTATTCAGGTTAAGCAAAAGGTCAAAAGTCTGCTTCAAGAGCTTGGAGTACATCATGCCACGCTGGAGCTTGAAACAGATGAAGAAAACTGCGAAGCCATAAACTGTGCCCCACAGTGTAGCACGATACATCATCACCATCATCATTAAACTATAAATATTGATATAATTAGTAAAATACTAAGGGGATAATACAATGAAAATACTATCATTCGGTGAGGTTTTATGGGATGTATATCCGGACAAAGCATATCTTGGCGGTGCACCGCTGAATTTTGCGGCACATCTGGCACTTCAGGGCGCAGAGGCTTATATTGCATCGGCTGTGGGTCAAGATAAGCTTGGAGCAAAGACTATAGAAGAAGTCAAAAAGCTTGGAGTAAAAACTGATTATATAAATGAAATAACAACCCACCAGACAGGAAAATGTCTTGTGACATTGGATGAAAAGCTTGTTCCAAAATACGACTTGTTGCAAGATGTATCGTATGACCATATACAAGTGGCGGACTTTGATAATATTGAATTTGATATCATCGCATTTGGAACACTGGCACTTCGTATGGAGAATAATCAGGAAGCAATAAAAGAAATAATCAAAAAAGCAAAGCACAAAGAAGTGTATACAGACCTAAATATCAGACCACCATTCTGGTCTTTTGAAAGTATACATTTTTGCTTGTCAAATTCAACTATTGTGAAGATTAGCGACGAAGAACTTCCAATAGTCACAAAGAGCGTGTTTGAAGAAGAGCTTGATATAGAGGAGGCAGCTTTAAGACTTAAAGCTGAATTTCCCACGCTGAAGCTCATAATTATCACAAAAGGAGCTAAAGGCTCTTTGGTGTATGATTGTATAAATAAGACCTTTTATGAAGAAGAAGCAATCAAAACACAGGTTGTGTCTACAGTTGGGGCAGGAGATAGTTTTGGTGCGGCATTCTTGTTTAAATACTGCAATAATGAAAACCCCAAGGAGTGTCTTAAATATGCTACAAAAGTCAGTGCACATGTTGTGGCTAACAAAGATGCAATTCCAAAGGATACATATCTATAACAAAAAAAGTGCCGTTGGCACTTTTTTCAGACCGTCGAAAAAGTCGTTCTACCGCAAGCTTAACAAGAAGAATAATTTCGATTTTATGTGTAAAAATATAAACAAACAAAACCACAAGAAAAATATCTAGTGTTATCTTGTGGTTGCTTGCTTTTTGCCAACTTGAACTCTACCGTACCCACGTTCGCCGACGAATTCAAGTTGATAAAATATAACTTCCTTTTAACTCGGAGGCCA
>JAZUOB010000025.1:0-3398 GCA_045604425.1 Clostridia bacterium | reverse complement strand
TTCTTCCGCACACTCCTATGCTTCCAAGCATTTTGGCTTCATCACGTACGCCGATTTGACGAAGCTCTATTCTGGTTTTGAACACTGTGGCCAAATCTTTTACAAGCTCACGAAAGTCTATTCTGCCTTCAGCCGTGAAATAAAACAAAAGCTTATTGGCATCAAATGTATACTCCGCTTCTACAAGCTTCATATCGAGTCCATGTTTTTTTATTTTTTCTTCACATATTCTAAATGCTTCCTCTTGGTTTTTCTTGTTCTTTTGATGCTTGTCTTCATCTTCGCTTGTAGCAACTCTGATTATAGGTTTCAGCGGCTTATCAAATTCACTGTCCTCAATTTGTTTGATGAGTGCTACATTTGCGTACTCTATACCTCTGGTTGTCTCAACAACCACATTATCATTTTCTTTTATATCAAGGTCCTGAGGGTCAAAATAATAAATTTTGCCTACCGGCTTAAACCTTACTCCTACAATTTTTTTCATTGATTATACTGCGGTCTCCCTTCAATCATAAAACAAATTAGATACCTGAATCCACCTTACGTTTTACTGCTGAATCTATATCACCGTCCACCTTGTTGTAGCTTTCAAGCTTTCTTGCAAAGGTGACAATGTATTCATTTGTAATGATAGGCTGTCTTGCAACCTTAAGCTTATTGTTATCCATAATAATTGCAAACTTTATATCGTTTCCAAGAATATTCCAAGTGAATCTGTCCTCTTCAAGCAAAAGGTCATATCCATTCAGCTTGTTGCTCTCATCACCAAGCAAAAAACCGTTTCTGTCACGAAGCTCTGCATCAAGATATATTGTATTGGTTTCGTCTACTCTACCTGTAATGACCAAATCTATCTGATGCTCTTTGCAATACCACTTATCTGTAAACTTAAGTGCTCTACCCACAGCTTCCATTCTTTCCTTTACATCCAAGTAAGATATAGGCATGCTCTTAAAGCCCTCGTATGCTTCATTCAGCTTACCCTCAGCTGCCAGTGTCATAGCTCTTTGATACTCAACCTGATTCTGAAGGTCTATAGAATCGTTATATCCTCTTGTGGCTGCGTTGAGTCTTTGAAGAAGCACCATAGCAACATCGTAGTTTTCTTCTTCCAGATACTTTTGGGCGTTTTGGTAGTCAATCTCATTGTTATAAGCCTCTAAAAGCTCGTCAGAGTCTTTGTACTCACCCACAAGACTCATTATTTCTTTGGCTTTTTCATAGTCTCCGTTTCGGGCACTTTCGACTGCAGTGTTATATTTCAAAGAAAGCTCCCTATGCTGATTTATATATATAAACAAACATAAAATAAACATAACAGCTGTAGTGATTATAACAAATCTTTTGAGCTTCAAGTTCATTTTCATTCTTAATTCCCCTCACTATCCACACGGATAATATAGTGCACCAAATCTCCTGCTCTGTCAATAAATTCCGCCATATCATATGTGGTGCGTTTGCCGACAAAAATAACGGCTGTACTTTCTTTTGTCATAGTTTCAGCAAAATCTAAAAGTATTTTGGAAGTAGCAGACTTGCCGTAAAGATATTTTACATTCTCTATTATAACAAAGCAATAAGACGCAAGCTCCTTAATTTTTTCTATGTTGAAGGCGCGATCCATTACAAAATCACTATAGTCAAAAACCTGCGTGTCCTTTCTGCCTCCAAAAATCAAATCAATCAATTCTTCGGCCAAAACATCTTCTTCGTCCTCTATTATAATAACAGGTCGTGCTCCGTTATTTACAGTAAGCTCCAACAGCTCGTATATACGTTCTTTTGTCAAAAAAAGTTCAAAAGCCATTTTGCACATCCTCCAATTATTCTAACACAACACAGTATTTTTGTCAATCACAATTTGTACTCATCTTATCTGCCCACTGCCATAAATGATATACTTTGATGAAGTGAGGGCATCAAGACCCATAGGGCCTCTGGCGTGCATCTTCTGGGTGCTTATACCTATCTCTGCCCCAAAACCGAATTCAAAGCCATCTGTAAATCTGGTAGAAGCATTTACATATACAGCTGCAGCATCTACTTCATTCAAGAACTTCTGAGCCAAGGTATAGTCTTTTGTAACAATTGCTTCCGAATGGCCCGTATTATATTTATTGATATGAGAAATCGCATGATCAATTCCGTCCACAAGCTTTAGTGATATTATATAATCATTATACTCTGTATACCAGTCCTCTTCACTGGCTACAGGAAGCTTTGAAAACAAGGTGGCAGCCTTTTCGCATACTCTCACCTCTACAGAGTTTTTCAAAAGTTCTTCTATGAGCATCTGTACATGAGGAAAGTCTTTGTCTATAAGCACAGTTTCACAGGCATTACATACAGATGGTCTTGAAACCTTGGCATTTATAAGGATATCACGCGCCATATCTTTTTCTGCAGTTTTTTCTATATATATATGACAGTTGCCTGCTGCTGTCTCAATAACAGGCACAGTAGCATTTTCTACTACTGATTTTATAAGTCCTTTGCCTCCTCTTGGGATAAGCACATCCACATACTCATCAAGCTGCATAAGTGCTGTAGCCGTCTCTCTCGAAGTGTCCTCTATAATATTCAAGGCACCTTCAGGAATTCCTTTTGAGTACGCCGCCTCCTGCATGACTTTCATAATGGCTATATTTGAGTTTATAGCCTCCTTGCCGCCACGGAGTATTACACTGTTTGACGTTTTAAGGCAAAGCGCCGCCGCATCTACTGTAACATTGGGTCTTGCCTCATATATTATAGCAACAACTCCAAGAGGCACCTTTTTCTCTCCAATAACAAGACCGTTTGGTCTTTTCCACATATGCTTTACTTCGCCTATAGGATCTTCAAGGCTTGCAACCTTGCGAACGCCGTCTGCCATATCAAACACTGTCTTTTTTGTGATAGTGAGTCTGTCAAGCATAGCCTCGGACATACCACTTCTTCTGGCATTCTCAATATCCTTGGCATTCTCATCTATGAGTTTTTGAAAATTTTGTTCCAAAGCATCAGCTATGTCATATAGCGCCTCATTCTTGGTCTGTGATTTTTCCAATATGTATGACGCATCTTTTGCTTTTTTTCCGATACTAAAAAGGTCTGTCATTATCTTTTCACCTTTCCTTTTGCCGCAAACAGAGTGCCTACACTTTCTCCTTTCAGGATACTATATAAGCTGTCTATATTATCTCCGTTGGTAATAATCATATCTATTCCGGCCGATGTAGCTATTTCTGCCGCATCAAGCTTGGTAATCATACCGCCCGTGCCTCTGTTTGAGCCTACGCCCCCTGCAAGAGAGCGAACAGAAAATATATCTTCTACATAGCCGATAAGTTTTGCCTCACTGTTTTGGTGAGGGTCACTGTCATAAAACCCGTCTATATCTGAAAACAATACCA
>JAZUOB010000024.1:0-7642 GCA_045604425.1 Clostridia bacterium | reverse complement strand
ACATATCCCGTACTTATGGCGGCAGATATACTGCTTTACGGAGCAGACCTTGTGCCTGTTGGTAAAGACCAGATGCAGCATATCGAAATTTGCAGAGATGTAGCAGAAAGATTTAATTCTATATACGGCGATGTGTTTACTATTCCGGAGGGGTTTATGCCAAAAGCCGGCTCAAAGGTTATGAGCCTTCAGGAGCCTACAAAAAAGATGTCAAAATCAGACCCCAATCCAAAGGGATATATATCAATGCTTGATGATTTTAATATTATTGCCAAGAAGATCAAAAGTGCAGTTACAGACAGCGAAGGTATAGTTCAGTATAGAGAGGGCGATGATTCTAAAGCCGGCATAAATAATCTTATGACTATAATGTCAGCTGTTACTGGAAAATCATATACGGAGATTGAAACTGACTACAGCGGCAAAGGCTATGGCGATTTTAAGGCTGATCTTGCAGAGGCTGTTGTTGAATGTATAAGACCTATAAGAGAAGAGTATGACAGACTATCAAAAGACAAAGCTTATCTTGAGCAGATATACAAATCCGGAGCACAAATGGCAGACCGTATTGCTTCACGCACATTGCAGAAGGTGTACAAAAAGGTTGGCTTTTTGCCTTACTAATAAGGAGATTTAGACATGGAGAATAATACAGTATATTTATTTTGCGCATTTGTAATTGCATTTGTATTTTCTTTTGCAACGACACCTATTGTCAAGAAGCTTGCTATAAAAATCGGCGCTGTGGACGTGCCTAAAGATAATAGACGAATGCACAAAGAGCCAATCCCAAGACTTGGAGGATTAGCTATAATATGTGGTTTTCTGGTTGCGGTACTCTGCTTTAATATTGGTTTTAACAAGCAAATGATAGCAACTCTTGCGGGTGCTGCAATAATAATAGCTATGGGTATAGTGGACGATTGCAAAAATCTTCCTGCAAAATTCAAGTTTGTAATACAGATTATTGCAGCTTTGGTGGTAATCGGTTTTGGTGATATCAGAATAAATGTGTTCACAAACCCCAATATATTCAGCGGTGAGCTTTATTGGGTGCTACCCCAGTGGCTATCAATTGCCATATCAATTATTTGGATAGTGTTTATAACAAATGCCGTAAACTTTATAGACGGACTTGACGGCTTGGCTGCCGGTGTGTCGGCTATAATGAGTGTTTCGTTGGTATTTATATCAGTGAGATTGGGCGAATATTCTATAGCACTTATCGGAATGGCTTTAATGGGCGGTTGTTTTGGATTTCTTCCTTTCAATTTCAACCCTGCAAAAATATTTATGGGTGATACAGGCTCTACATTTTTAGGGTTTATGCTTGCCACAGTATCAATTCAGGGTGTGTTCAAAAGTTATGCAGTTATTTCTTTTGTAGTTCCCTTGCTTATATTGGGACTACCTTTGTTTGATGCTATGTTTGCAATGCTCCGTCGTATACTCACGGGCAAAAGCCCTATGAGTGCAGACAGAGGACATTTGCATCACAGATTGATAGATATGGGATTTAGCCAGAAGCAAACAGTGTTTATACTGTATGCAATAAGCGGAGTTTTGGGAATTACCGCAGTTTTGCTTGCAGAAAACGGTACACTAAGAGCGCTCATACTGGTTATTTGCGTACTTATACTGCTTCTTATCGGCAGTATGCTTGGAAAAGACGTTTATATACCCGACAAGAAAGAGGAGGATGAGCATGGACAAAATTAAAGTAATGCTTGTGTTCGGCACAAGACCGGAAGCTATCAAAATGGCACCCCTTGCTATAGAACTTAAAAAGCATGAAGAATTTGAGACTTTGGTATGTGTTACAGCACAGCATAGAGAAATGCTTGATCAGGTAATGGAAATCTTTGATCTTAAGTCGGATTATGATTTGGATATTATGAAAGACCGACAGACTTTGGTAGGGATCACTTGTAAAGTTCTTGAGGGCTTGGATGATGTTTTCAAAAAAGAAAAGCCTGATATTGTACTTGTTCATGGTGACACATCTACAAGTTTTGTGGCATCTCTTGCTGCGTTTTATAACCAGATTTGTGTAGGTCATGTGGAAGCAGGACTTAGAACATACGACAAATACTCACCTTTCCCTGAAGAGATGAACAGATGCCTTACCGGCAGAATTGCTGACATACATTTGTCTCCTACAATAAAAAATCAGCAAAATCTTATTCGTGAGGGAATAGACGAAAGCAAGATATATATAACCGGAAATACTGTAATAGATGCACTTAAAACAACAGTCAGGGATGATTATGTATTTCAGGACAAAACCTTGCAGAATGTGGACTTTGAAAATAAGAGAGTCATCACTCTTACGGCTCATAGACGTGAAAATCTTGGCAAGCCGCTTGAGAATATATGCCAAGCGGTAAAACAGCTTGTTCTAGACAATAAAGATGTTGAGGTTGTTTATCCGGTTCATATGAATCCTGCGGTTAGAGATACGGTAAACTCAATTCTCGGTTCTGTAGAGGGTGTGCATCTTATTGAGCCACTGTCTGTAAATGAACTTCATAATGCTATGGCAAGAAGCTATATGATTATGACCGATTCAGGCGGTATTCAGGAAGAAGCTCCGGCACTTGCAAGACCGGTCTTGGTGCTTAGACGTGAGACAGAGCGTCCTGAAGCAGTAGAAGCCGGCACAGTGAAGATTGCGGGTACGGACACTGATACCATAAAGAGCATGGCTCAAGAGCTTTTAGACTCAAAAGAAGCGTATGACAAAATGGCAAAAGCAGCCAATCCGTATGGTGACGGAGAAGCTTCTTCTAGGATTGTGGAAGCTATAAAACACCAGTTTGGACTAAGAGACAGTCGTCCCATAGATTTTAAATAAACTATAAAGGTAGGTGAGAGTAATGGATGCAGGCAGTAGTAATGGCGTGAAACCTCCATCTGAATATGACAATCAAATATTTCAAATGGACTTGCGTCCGTTACTTTCATTATAGCGTAGCGGATGCAGTTGGTTTCTGCCTTGAAAATATTTATATAAAACTATTTTCGGGAGGGAACTATTATGATACAAAAACTTACTCAGCTATTGGAAGATAAGAATTATACACAACTAAAAAGTGAGTTTTTAGAAATGAATCCTGCTGATGCTGCTTCTTTTATAGAAGAAATGTTCGAAGAAAGAGCAGAAGAAAAGGAGCTTATAATCCTTTTCAGGCTTATGCCCAAGGATCTGGCAGCAGATTGTTTTGCATTTCTCGATTCTGATACACAACAGCTTTTGATATCATACTTTACTGATTTAGAGCTTCAGGAAGTTCTTGAGCAGACATTCGTAGATGATGCTGTTGATATGATAGAAGAAATGCCGGCCAATGTGGTGCACAGAATACTAAGAAACTCTAATGCAAATACAAGAGCCGCTATAAACGAAATCTTGAAATATCCGAACGATAGTGCCGGAAGTATCATGACGATAGAATTTGTAGACCTTCGTCCTGATATGACAGTAGAAGACGCATTTACCAGAATAAGACGTACGGGAGTAGACAAAGAGACTATCTATACCTGCTATGTAAAAGATGACAATCGTCATTTGTTGGGGCTTGTATCAGTCAAGACAATGCTTCTGGCAGAGAGTGATGATTTAATCTCAGATATAATGGAGACAAATATCATCAGCGTCAATACTCATGAGGACCGAGAGATTGTTGCATCGATGTTTGAAAAGTATGACTTTTTGGCGTTGCCGGTAGTTGATGCAGAATATCGTCTTGTAGGTATTGTTACAATCGATGACGTTATTGACGTCATTCAGGAAGAAACTACCGAAGATATAGAGAAGATGGCTGCTATTGTGCCTTCTGACAAGACATATATGAAGACCGGAGTTTTTGAGACTTTCAAAAACCGAATACCATGGCTTCTTCTTTTGATGATTACGTCAGTTTTTACCGGTGGTATAATAGGCCACTATGAAGAATCACTTGAAAAGTATATGATTCTCAGCACATTTATTCCTATGCTTATGAATACGGGAGGTAATGCCGGTGGTCAGGCATCTGTTACGGTAATCCGCAGCTTATCTCTTGGAGACATCGAGTTTGGTGATATTTTTTCTGTGCTTTGGAAAGAAGCAAGAGTAGGCTTATGCTGCGCTTTGGTGCTTACAGCTGCAAACTTTTTTATGCTATTGTTTATATACAAGGTTACTTTGGTTGTGGCATCAGTTGTGTGTTTCACTTTGACAGCTACAGTGTTTGCTGCAAAGGTTGTGGGATGTTCGCTTCCTATGTTTGCAAAAAAACTGGGTTTTGACCCGGCAGTAATGGCAAACCCGTTTATTACAACAATCATAGACGCTTTGTCTTTGGTTATATATTTCCAGATTGCAAATCTTTTGCTTGGACTATAAAATTGTTTATTATTGAAAGGGTGGTATATACATGAAAAACAGTGACAAAAAAATGGACAAAATCGTTGCTTTGTGTAAGGGCAGAGGATATATTTATCCCGGTAGTGAAATCTATGGCGGCCTTGCAAACACATGGGACTACGGCCCCTTGGGTGTTGAATTTAAAAACAACGTAAAAAAAGCATGGTGGAAAAAGTTTGTACAGGAGTCAAAATACAACGTAGGACTTGACTGTGCAATTCTTATGAACCCTGAAACTTGGGTAGCATCAGGACACGTAGGCGGATTTTCAGATCCTCTTATGGACTGTAAAGAGTGTAAGGCAAGACACCGTGCTGATAAGCTTATTGAAGATTTTGCATTTTCTAAGGGCGAAAGCATCACAGTTGACGGCTGGAGCAAAGAGAAAATGGTTGAATATATCAAAGAAAATAATATAGTTTGTCCTGAATGCGGCAAGCAGAATTTCACTGACATACGCGAATTTAATCTTATGTTCAAAACATTTCAGGGTGTTACAGAGGACTCTGCATCTACAGTGTATCTCCGTCCTGAAACAGCACAGGGGATTTTTGTCAACTTCAAGAATGTACAGCGTACATCCAGAAAGAAAGTTCCCTTTGGTATAGGACAGGTTGGTAAATCATTCAGAAACGAAATCACACCAGGAAACTTTACATTCAGAACAAGAGAATTCGAACAAATGGAGCTTGAATTCTTCTGTGAGCCGGGAACTGACCTTGAGTGGTTTGCATATTGGAAGCAATACTGCATGGACTTTTTGCTGAGTCTTGGTATGAGAGAAGAAAACCTCAGATTCCGTGACCATTCACCTGAAGAACTTTCTCATTATTCAAACGCTACTACAGATATCGAGTTTGTGTTCCCGTTTGGTTGGGGTGAGCTTTGGGGAATTGCAGACAGAACTGATTTTGACCTTAAGCAGCATCAGGAACACTCAGGAGAAAATATGGAATATATCGACCCAATGGACAACACCAAGAGATATGTACCATATGTAGTTGAGCCGTCACTGGGAGCAGACAGAGTTGCTCTTGCGTTCTTGGTAGAAGCATATGACGAGGAAGATTTGGGCGAGGGCGACTCAAGAGTAGTTATGCATCTTCATCCCGCACTTGCTCCTGTAAAGGCTGCAGTGCTTCCGCTTTCAAAGAAACTTGGCGAGCAGGCAGAAGAAGTGTTTGCTAATCTTTCTAAAAAGTATAATTGTGAATATGATGATGCAGGCTCAATCGGCAAGCGTTACAGAAGACAAGACGAAATAGGCACACCGTTTTGTATCACATATGACTTTGATTCATTAGAGGATGCCTCTGTCACTGTACGTTTCCGTGACACAATGGAGCAAAAGAGAATAAAGATTGAAGAACTGGAAGCATTTCTTGATGAACAGCTTAACTTCTAATACAAAAAAACGGAGTATTCACTCCGTTTTTTTTGTATTAGAATAAAGATTTAATTCCAAGCAGTACCAGTATCGCCCCGCCAAATATAATGCTTTTGTTGCCAAGCTTTTTTTCTGCAAGTTTTCCGAGAGATAAGCCAAATAGTGTGATTATAAAAGTACATACACAGATTATAATTGATGATGAAAATATTTCCACTGCCATAGCGGCAAAGCTGATGCCTACAGCAAAAGCGTCAATGCTTGTTGCAAGTCCGAGCATCAGGAGAAGGACTATATTTAAATCTTTTTTTTCGTTTTCTTCGCCCTGCCAGCCTTCTTTTATCATATTTGCACCCACAGCAAAAAGTATGATAAATGATATAAACTTGCTGTAAGTATTTATAAAATCAGAAAAAACATTCCCCAGAAAATATCCAAGTATTGGCATCAGCCCCTGGAATATTGCAAAAGTAAATGGCATGCACAGTCTTTTTTTGCCGCATAGATTTGGGTATGTTGCAGACGAAGAAATGGTCACTCCAAAAGCATCCATGCTAAGTGCTATGCCGATTAGTACGGTCTCAAAAAACATAATTTCACCTCTATAGAATTATATATATTTTCCGGTCGAAAGTCAAGAATTATATTTACTTTATATAGCTATTGACTTAAACCCTTATTTTATGATATAATTATGATATAAATATATATTTTTAGGAGGGATGTATGATGTATTCAGACAAAACAGAAAAATTGTGTGTGTATTGCTTGTACAAAACAGATGCAAAAGGTCTTAGAGAACATGTATACTGCACCAAAAGAAACGAATACAGAGGTATTCATTCTAGTGTTTGTGATGATTATGAATACGACATCAGAAAGCGTCCCGTCAGAAGAAAAACATCTCATCTTGGTAATCATCAATACGATTTTGAAATTTGAGGAGTTGATCCCATGATAGACTTTCATACTCATGTTCTTCACAATATTGATGATGGTGCACAGGATCTTAGTACAGCAATTGCAATGCTAGAAGAAGCTAAAGCAAACGGTACTGATACTCTGGTTGTGTCACCACATTATTATCCAAGATTTGAAGAAGGCCTTGATAGTTTTTTGACTTTGAGAAGTCAAAGGTTTCAAGAGTTAAAAGAAGCTTCAAAAGGCCGTGATGTGCCTGAGCTTAGACTAGCTGCTGAAGTAAATGTTTGCACACAGTTCAGTGATTTTTCAAGAGTAAAAGAACTTTGCCTTGAAGGCACAGACTATATGCTTATAGAGATGCCTTTTGTCACATGGGAAGAATGGATGTTAGAGTGTGTGTATAATCTCACTGTAAAAGGCATCATCCCCATTGTTGTTCATATTGATAGATATATGCATTATCCACCCCAGGCAATTTCTGCCCTTAATGAACTTTTTCCCTTGTATCAAATCAGTTCTGAAGCTATGCTTTCACATCAGTCAAGAAAGATGATTTTTGATTTGTTCAAATCAGGAAAAGCACATGTTATGGGCAGCGATATGCATAATATGAAGATTAGAAAAAACACACTTCATCTTGGATATGATATGCTTAAATCCAGATTTGGACAAGAGTACATAGAATATTTTGAAAATAACGGCTCTAAAATTTTAAATAATGAAAAAAATATTAAAGCGCAGCTTTTTGCTTCTTCTAAGAAGAGTCGGTTATTTATTTGAAACGGAGATTGATTCATGAACCTGACAGATCCATCTGTTATAAAAGAAATCAGAACTAAGTTCGGTTTTGAATTCAAAAAATCTTTTGGACAAAACTTCTTGATTTCAAGTAGAGTTTTGGATGACATCTGCACTGCTGCATC
>JAZUOB010000023.1:0-2607 GCA_045604425.1 Clostridia bacterium | reverse complement strand
GTATATAGCCAGAGGCTTTATCCTCATGCAAAGGCTTTAGTTCAGCTCACAATCGGATTTTCAGAGTTTTATTTCCGGAAGAAAAATAAAGCATCCAAGTTTGAGTTTAATGACCTTGAACATATGACAGCTGATTTGCTTAGGTCAAATGAAGATATACGTAATTCATACAAAAATAAGTATGATGAAATTTTAATGGATGAATATCAGGATACAAACGGACTTCAGGAAGATATCTTTTCTATGATATCAAACGGCAACAATCGATTTATGGTTGGTGATATGAAGCAAAGTATTTATGGTTTCAGAAGCAGTGACCCTACGATTTTCAGGTCAAAAGAAGAGATGTACCGACATGAAGATTCCCCCGGAACAACAGTACATTTATCAGGAAATTTCAGGAGCAGAAAGGACGTGCTTGAGAGCATAAACGTTGTTTTCAAAAGAATAATGTCCTATGATATGGGTGGCGTTTGTTATACTGACTCGGAGGCTCTACATAGTATGAATTCCCAGTTTCAAAAAAAGCATGAGCTTTCGGATTGTACTTCGCATTTGTATGTGATTGAAGGCTCGGAAAAAGCAGAGTACATAGAAGAGACAATGCTGGATGAGGAAACTGAAGCAGAATTTGTGGCCGAACAAATCAAAGAGATGATTGATAATCGCTTTCAGGTGCTTGACAAAGATGGATTCAGGGATATTTGTCAAGGGGATTTTGCAATCATAATGAACGCAGTTAAAGCTGACAGCGCCTTGTATATAAACGCCCTTAAAAAGCGAGGGCTTGAGGGATATTCGGAAGATAAGGACTTTTTTGAAAAGACAGAAATAAAGCTGATAACTGCATTTGTAAAAGCTGTAAATAATCCTATGAACGATATTCCGCTTGTGTCGGTGATGCGTTCGCCTGTTTACAGATTTACCGATGACGAGCTTGGCAAAATCAGGCTTTGTCACTACGGGAAATTCTTTGAATGTGTTTTGGAATGTGCAAAACAAAGTACAGACTTGGGTTTGAAATGTAAAAGCTTTACAAATGATATAAACAAGTGGCGAAAACACAGCAAATATATGAGTGCAGACAAAATAATCTGGCGAATAATGACAGACAGCTCATTATATGATATGTGCGCTATTATGTACGGTGGAAAAACAGCCACGGCAAATCTCAGGCTCTATCTTGACAGAGCAAGAGCAATATCTGAAAATGGAATTGCTACATTGTACGACTTTGAGGTTTATATGGATAGACTTGTAAATTCCGAGGGAATGAGCAGTGCACTTTCTTCATCAAAAGGTATTCCGATAATGACAATACACAAAAGCAAGGGGTTGGAGTTTCCGGTGGTTTTCCTTGCACGATGTGGTAAAAAATTTGTTTTTGACGGTCAATCAGGCTATGTGAATTTTGACAAGGACTTAGGCTTTGGGTTGAATGATATAAACATGCAAGAGGGATACTATATACCTACAGTGAACAGAAAAATGATTGGCTCAAAGAAGAATGCAGAGTCAGCCTCCGAACAGCTTAGAAAACTGTATGTGGCAATGACCAGGGCAAAGGAAAAACTGATTGTTACAGGAGTAGTAAACAGCACCCAAAAAACCGGAGCTTTTGATTTTACAAACGAAGAAATATCCCAAGGTGAAATTGAGTATACAAAAAGCTTTATGCATATGATAGCACCTTATATAAAAAATCATTGCAAAGAGCTTTGGAAGTATACAGAGATAGGTCAGGGGACTGTAAAAAAAGCAGAAGAAGTTATGGACTCAAGAGCTGATATGGACTATGACCCAAATCTTGCTAGCAGTGCAGTACATGAGCTTTTAGATAAATATTCAAGCATAAACACTCCCGTGCCGGTAGTGTCAAAAATATCTGTTACACAACTTAAAAACAACTACGAGTATGCCTCAAAACTCAAAAAGCTACCAGCTTTTATGAATTCAAATAATGGAGCTTTATTCGGTACAAAGGTTCATGAGGTTATGGAAAAGATTTGTATCACAAAAGATATGAATAAGGATTATATCGAAGATCAGGTTGTGAGCATACTGGGTGAGCCAAATTCTCTTATTACAGACAAGGTATATGGTTTTTTTGAATCAGACCTTGGTAGGAAAGCCAAAAGTTCAAAAATTCTTCGTGAAGAAGAATTTGAAATTCAGATTCCGGCACTTGACAGTCTTGGAAATGAAGCAGAGAATGAGACAATGTTGCTTCAGGGCATAGTGGATATGTGCATGATAAGTGATGATGAGATTGTTTTGGTAGACTACAAAACAGACAAATGCAAAAATTTAAATGAGCTTTTTGATAAATACCATGACCAGCTGAAATGGTATAGCTATGCTATTGAAAAGTTGCTTGGAAGAAAAGCGGATAAAGTATATATATATTCTTTTCACAAAAATGAGTATATTGAGATTTCGGAGATGATAGATTGATGAAAAATATTTTGGAGCTTCTTGGCAAAAAAATGTTGTTTGCTGATGGGGCTATGGGTACAATGCTTCAGGAAATGGGGCTTGACCAAGGTATGCTTCCTGATGTCTGGGCAGTAGAAAAGCCTGAAAATATCAAAAAAGTTCATAGAGCAT
>JAZUOB010000022.1:0-2437 GCA_045604425.1 Clostridia bacterium | reverse complement strand
CAGAGGAATCTATACTATAGTTCTGGATATGAACCCCAAAGCTCCGGCTGTAAAGCTTGCGGATAAGTTCTATCCTGTGTCTACTTTGGATACGGACGGGGTACGTCGCGTGGCACAAGAAGAAAATGTAGATTTTCTTATTACCGTATGTGCTGACCAGATGCTTTTGGTTGTTGCACAGTTGTCAGAAGAATTAGGCTTGCCTTGTTATATAGATTACGAGACAGCAAAAAATGTTTCCAACAAATCTTATATGAAGAGTATTTTTCGCGAAAATGGTATACCTACATCAAAGCATGTGATACTAAAAGACATTGACGAAGAGAGTATAAGTCATCTTGAGTATCCAATAATAGTCAAGCCCGTTGATTCATACAGCTCAAGAGGTGTCAAAAAAGTTTTATCATACACAGAGCTTGAAAAAGCATTTGAAATAGCTAAAGATATCAGCAGAACCAAGACCTGCGTGGTAGAAGAATTTGTAGAGGGCAGAGAGCTTACTGTAGATGCATACATAGAAGACGGAAAGGCAAATATCCTCTGTATTTCCGAGCTTTACAAAATTCCCGGCAATAATAAGTTTGTGATATACCGGTCTAATTGCCCTGCAATTATAACAGACAAAATAAAAAGTGTTGTAGAACAAACTGTACAAAAAATCGCTGAAGCTTTCGGTCTAAAAAACACTCCACTTTTGATGCAGGCTATCACAGACGGAGAAAACAGGCTGAATGTTGTAGAGTTTTGTGCCAGAACAGGCGGCGGTATAAAATTCCGCCAGATCAAGAACATGGCAGGATTTGATGTAGTGAAAGCTGTTGTGGATCTTACGCTGGGAAATAAACCTCATGTAGAGAAAAACATAAGCAGCAAATACATAATCAATGAATTCTTATACTGCAAAAATGGTGTGCTTGACCATTTGGAAGGCTTTGATGAGCTGCTTTCGGACGGCATAATCACAGAATACTTTGCCCTGAAAGCTCCGGGGACTGAATTTTCAGATATATCAAGCAGTGGTGACAGGGTTGCCTGTTACACCGTTGCAGATGACAATATAGACAATCTTGTTATAAAGCATAAAACTGCAGCCGGGCGTGTGCGTGCTATCAGCACAGATGGACAAGACCTTATACGACATGACTTGTGTTCAAACCTTGATTTGAACAGATAAATCGGGAGACAAATTTATGAATATTCTTTTTATTTCAATCGGTACTATGCCTCATATGTCAGGACATTCAATATCCCTTGATTTGATTCACGAACTGACAAAAAAAGGTCACAAAGTATATTCTGTGTGCTCAAATGAGAGACGCAATAAACAAGCTACAGCTTTGTGCATAGAAGACGGTTACAGTGTGCTGAGAGTGAAAATCGGCAACAACAAAAATACAAATCTAATAGAAAAAGGTATATCCAATCTGCTTTTGCCATATCAGTACACCGGTGCTATCAAGAAGTATTATGGTGATATAAAATTTGATTTGGTTATATATCCTACGCCCCCTGTCACCAATGTCAAAACAGTGAAATACATAAAAAAACGTGACGGAGCAAAAAGCTATCTTTTGCTAAAGGATATTTTCCCTCAAAATGCAGTGGACATCGGAATGATGACAAAAAAAGGGGCAAAGTCCATTATCTACAAAATGTTTAAAAACAAGGAAAAAGAGCTTTATAAGGTGTCGGATTATATCGGCTGTATGAGTCAGGCAAATGTGGATTATTTGCTTAAGCATAATCCGGACATAGATTCGTCTGTTGTACATATAAATCCAAACAGTATAGAGGTTATGGACTATTCTCCTGACATTGAACAAAAAAAGAACATCAGACAAAAGTATAACATACCCGAAAAAGCTGTCACATTTATATATGGCGGCAATCTTGGCAGACCTCAGGGAATACCCTTTGTAATTGAATGTTTAAGAGCTAATCAGGATAAAGATGACAGATTTTTTGTCATTTGCGGCAAGGGTACTGAATATAACAAGCTCAAAAAATATGTTGATGAGGAAAAACCGGCAAATGTACTGCTTCTAAACGGTCTTCCCAAAGAAGAGTACGATGTGTTTGTAAAAGCTTTTGATGTTGGTCTTATCTTCCTTGACCATAGATTTACAATCCCTAATTTCCCGTCAAGACTTTTAAGCTATATGCAGACAGCTATGCCAACTCTTGCCTGTACAGACCCGAATACCGATATCGGCAAAGTGATTACAGACGGTGGTTTTGGCTGGTGGTGTGAAAGTGATGATGTAGCTAAGTTTACCCAAGCTTTAGACCTGGCTGTCAACGCAAATATTGACGAAATGGGTCAAAGAGGTTACACATATTTAAAAGAGAACTATACAGCTCAAAAAGGAGCCGAAATTATTATAGACTCAGTGATGAAATAAAAAAACTGCCATATGGCAGTTTTTTTATTTCATGA
>JAZUOB010000021.1:0-4537 GCA_045604425.1 Clostridia bacterium | reverse complement strand
TATGATTGATGTTGCAGGTAAAATTAAATCTAAAGGTGCAAAAAGAATTTTTGTATTCACATCCTTTGGTTTGTTCACAAACGGCCTTGAAGTATTTGACAGAGCGTATGAGGACGGCATTATCGATAAAGTATTTACAACCAACCTTATATATCGTCCAAACGGTTTAAATGACAGAGAATGGTACTGCGAAGTTGAAATGGCTAAATATATTTCACTTTTGATAAATACAATGAATCACGACTCTACAATCAGCGAACTTCTTAATCCTGTACAAAAAATTCAAGCATTGGTTGAAAGACTTGATTCTAGCAAATAAAACAAAACCCTGAGAAGCATTTAATACTTCTCAGGGTTTTTACTGTGGAAAATTATTCTTCACGATAATCGGATTCAAGACTTGTCCATACTTGCTGAACATCATCATTGTCTTCCAACATGTCAAGCATCTTATTCATCATAGTTATCTGGCCTTCATCGGTAAGCTCTGAAGTCGTCTGCGGCACCATTGAAATTTCTGCAGAAACGATTGTATATTTCGCCTCTATAGCTTCTCTTACTGCAGAAAATTCTGCAGGATCAGTAAGGATTTCAAAACACTCTTCATCAACCTCAACATCATCAGCACCTGCTTCTAATGCATCCATAGTAAGTTCTTCTTCATCTACAGAGTCATCTTTTTCAATTATGATTACTCCCTTTCTGTCAAACATAAAACTTACACATCCATTTTGACCCATATTACCGCCAAACTTATCAAATGCATGTCTGACATCAGCAGCCGTTCTGTTTCTGTTATCTGTAAGAGTTTCGACTATTACAGCCACACCGCCAACACCATATCCTTCATATGTGATATTTTCATAATTATCGCCATCCGCACTGCCGGCAGCTTTTTTGATTGTTCTGTTTATATTGTCATTAGGCATATTGTTTGACCTAGCTTTTGAAATTGCATCTTTCAAACGAGAATTGTTATCCGGATCCGGTCCCCCGGCTTTAACCGCAACAATAATTTCTCTTGCAATTTTTGTGAAAATCTTTGCTCTTTGAGCATCATTTGCACCTTTTTTTCTTTTTATTGTACTCCATTTAGAATGTCCTGACATTATTTAACCTCCAATAATTTATACAACATATCCTGTAACAGATGCCACTGCAATTTTTCTGTTATTTTCATCTGTAACAACAACCTCATATACACATATGGAACTGCCGTTTTTTACACAGTTTGCTTCTGCATACAACATTTTAGAACAAGCGCTCTTTAAAAAATTGATATTAGCAGACACAGAAACTACAGTTTTGTCTTTGTGATTTGCTGCAACCGCGAACGCAAAATCTGCCAATGTGAATATTGCGCCTCCCATAACAGAGTCTCTTGCATTTAAATGATAATCTTTCACCATAAAACTGCATTTGGAATAATTATCCCCCACATCAACTATTTCGATATCAGTTTGGTTTGTAGCAAATCTGTCGTGTTTAAATTTTTCTTTTATTTCTTGAATGTTCATTATCTTTTGTCAAACGGAAAAATGTCGTTAAATACACTTTTGAGTTTACCGCCAACTGTGTTGCTCTTATTCTTTACAGGTCTTCTTCTTTCTATATTTCTTGAAACAGATGACTCAAATGATGAACGGCTTCTGCTTGTTGAATCATTTACTTTATTCAATTGGCTTTCCCATTTCTTATAAATTTCGTTGTTTTCTTCTTCTGCAGCTTCTATTGTTTGAGAGCCGATTGAAGATTCTTCTCTTGCATAGCTCTTATTGTTGTTTGTGACAGAAATATCATATTCACTAAATCCATTGACAGTACCAATCATTTTGCTGTCGATATCTCTTTTCAAAGCTCTGAGCTCTGCAACTACATGATTATCTCTTTTGCCCATTATATAAAATCTATATGAAATAGCAAAGCTAATCACAGCACTAACTATAACAGTAAACAAGAACCACAGAAATGCACCGCCCTTGGTCAAATACTTTTTATTTTCAAATTGCTGTGCATTATTTTCAATGTTTAAAGTAGGCTCAAGTGTAGTCTCTACAAACAATTCTTCTTCTGAATCAAGTACTATTTTATCCTCATCTTTGTCGTCATCATTCTTTTCTGCTTTATCTGTAGCTGTAGCCTTTGCTGTGCTTGTAGCTTTTGCTGTGCTTGTAGCTTTAGGTGACTTTTCAGGCTTCACAGTAGCTGTAGGAGTAGATGTGGATTTTGGTGTAGATTTTGGTGTAGATGTAGCCTTTGGAGTCTGTGTCGCTTTTTCTGTCACAGTGATTTTTATATCACTGTCGCTTGTATCTTCTTTAACCGGCACAGCAAATACTGTACCAGAAAGACACATCATTGTTATAAAGGATAATACCAAAATCTTTTCAATCTTTTTCATTTTTATAACCTTCCTTTTTAATTTATCAGCACTTATTTAAATATTTTTCTGTAGAACGAGTTTTTTGAAAGTATTGCCTTGTTTGCCGCAGCAACTCGTTCATAGTTGACAATTATATTGTCATTACCTTTATTGTTTTTGTATCCGATATAGAACCAGTACCAAAAGTTTTCATCCATAGTTTCTGAATTGATCATCAATTCATGATTTGTTCCCGGTGTATCCATTATTTCAAGCGCAAGCTTCGGGAATACAAAATTATAACAAGCTCTTTGTGTTTCTTTCATTTCAAGAATAAAATCCAACACCTTGAGAGCATACTTCTCAGAAAGTTCGTCTGCGCCTTCGCATCCCTGCCATTCATATACTGCATTCAAAAGTCTGAAAAGCAAAAGCGGATTTTCATTCAAGGTCATTTCATTTATTACATTGAATCTAACATCTTTATAGGAAGTTCTTTGATACGGAGAATATCCAACACTCAAAAGAATTTTTCTTATTTTCTGAATATCAGATTCAATATCTTCTCTACTCTTTCGCTGCTTATGCAAAGTAATGCCATAAGATGACCATACTGCATTTTTATTCTCTAAAATATATTTCTTACATGCTTTTTTTAAGTATACATCATCACTGGACGCATCAAAAAGTGCTATAACCTCTGCAGTATCGTTTTCAAACCATACTGCCGGAGATGTAAAAGTGACCGGTGTTGTATCATTTATAATTACCTTTGCACATACCTCCAAGAATTCAGACATATAAGCGTCATTGTCCTTGAAAAATTCTCTCCAAGTAGAGATTTCTACACTATGCTTCAAAAGTGCCAATACCCGAAGCATCAATGTGCCGATTTTTTCATCAATTCTGTCTGCAACAAACAAAGCCATGATATCATCAATTTTTTTATAAAGCTTTTGAGCATCAGACTTTGAAATGTTTTTAAACGCCAATTCAATATTTTTGTGTTCACCTGAGCAAATACACTCTATTCCTTCAAACACAAAGGCATTATAAAGTTCATCCTTGATATCCATAAACAAATCAATCTTTTCCAGCATGACTTCCAAAATTTCAAATTTTACTTGTTTAAAGTCATCCTGATTGATTTTTTTGTAAAGTTCTTGTGTTCTTTCTTTGAACAACACATCCCCTACGCCATTATACAATTCACGAAGTCTGTCCCCAACACCTTGCTCATTCAAGCGCTCAAATGAATTGAGCCACATCATAAGCTGTTTGCCGGTCTTTATAGAAAACTTTTTATAGCTTGCATAAAGGTCTTGTATAGACATTTCAAATAATTTCATTGGCTTCACGCCATCGGTTTCAATTCTTTGAGTGTCTATATACACACAGTTGGTTCTGTTTTGGATATCATCATCCGAAATATTATTTCTTCCATTGATTGTACCGTTTATAACAATCTTTGACTGGCCTGTAGACGGAAGAAAAATATTGTTTGTAGAAATGCCAAGATTCTCAGCCAAAGGATCAGGCAATATTCTCTTTAATCCTAAAACATAAAGGTCGCTTTCTTCCTGATTTTTCGCACTGATACAAATATGAGTCTTTTCTGCGCCATTAAACACAGTCATAGCCTGCTCCAGAACAACTGACATCTGTATTTTATGATTATAGACAAAATTATCTACTTTGGTTTGTATCTCTTCGTCCAAGAGCGGATCATCAATCATAGGCAAGTATCTCACAAGTTCAGATGAAGTCTCTTCTTCTGTCAGGAATTTTCTGAAAACACCGGACTTGTAAAAAACTTCAGGTCTGAAAGCATCATCATACTCATCAATTATCAATGCATGTGCAAAGAAATTGCCTTCATCACCATTCCAATCATATCCCGAATATACAACCTGAACTGCGACAAATTTGCCGCTTTCGGTTTTGAATGTTCTGAATGTCTTAGGAAAAAGTTCAGGGATTGATTGGTCAAAAGGAATTTTTGAATATTTGACTTCAGTATTTTTAGGAAGTCTATATCCACAAAACCTTATTATTTCGTTGATTTCATCAGCCGTAAGACCTTGTGTGCAGGAATATACTCTGTATCCTGCCTGATTTGTAAGTTGAAGTTCAGGGTCTGACAAGCTGTGTTTTACTGCTGTATATATAAGCTGG
>JAZUOB010000020.1:0-4778 GCA_045604425.1 Clostridia bacterium | reverse complement strand
AATAGACCGATATGCAGCGATGGCTCTTTCTCAGGTTGCTTTGATTGTGCCGATATTGTTTGGTTGGGTATGCCTTAAGCTTTTTTTTAGATATGAAAGTACAAAAGATTTGTTGTGTTTTCGTGGATTTGACCCCACTGTGATTTTTCTGCTTTTGGTTTTGCCGGTATCAGCTCAGTACTTTGCAGGTTTTATACAGCTTCCCTTTGCAGAGTTTTTAGTGAAATTGTTTGGGGAGCAAACGGCTATGCTTGTTCCTGAAACTGTAGGCGATCTTTTGTGGATGTTTCTTTGTTTGTGCATTCTTGCACCTGTTCTTGAGGAGTTGTTTTTCAGGGGCGTACTCTATAAGCTGCTTCTTCCTTATGGCAGTATGTGCGCAGTCTTGGTCACAGCTCTTGGATTTTCGCTGGTACATTTTCACCCTACAGTGCTAATTCCTATTATACTGATAGGAATAGTTATGGGGTTTGTACGCCAGTATACAGAGTCTTTGTTGGCGTGTATGGTTTTTCACTCTGTGTTTAACTTTGAATCCTTGATGCAGCTTGTGTTTTCTTCAAAGATTCAAAACAGCATGGTATATATGGCATATGTGCTTGTGATGATATGCCTTTTCCCGTTTCTTGCATTTTTGGGATATTTCTTTTTTGGAAGACGCAGAATGTCAAAGGCGGAGTATAATCTGAATTTAAGCGGTATAACACCTTTTGTAATATGTGTAATATTGTATATTCTAGTGTCAGGATTGCTTCTTCTGATAGGAGGTTAGAAAATGATATTTGATTCACATGCTCATTACAATGATGAAGCATTTAAAGATGATGTTCATGAGCTTTTGAATGATATAAGAAATTATAACGTAGGCTGTATAATGAATGCCTGTGCAAACCTTGACGAAATGGACGCAATTTTGGCTTTGTGCACCGAACACGACGAAGTGTATGGGTCTGTTGGTATTCATCCGGAATATGCTTGCTCATGGACAAATGAGATTGCAGAAAGAATTACAGAATATACTCATTTGCCTAAAATCTGTGCTGTCGGTGAGATAGGACTTGATTATTATTGGGATAGCGTGGAACGCTCTGTCCAAAAGGAGTGCTTTGACAAACAGCTTGCGCTGGCTGAAAAACTGGATATGCCGGTTATAATCCATGACCGTGAGGCACATGGTGATACTTTGGATATTGTAGGCCGTCATAAAGGCTTAAAAGGTGTTTTTCATTGTTTTTCAGGAAGCGCCGAAATGGCAAAAGAGGTGCTTGACCTTGGCTATTATATAGCGCTTGGCGGCTCTCTTACCTTTAAAAATAATAAGAAAACAGTTGAAGTTGCAAAGTATGTACCTTTAAGTTCTCTTTTGGTGGAAACGGACTGCCCGTATCTTACTCCGGTGCCTAACCGAGGCAAGAGGAATTTTTCCGGGTATCTGAAATATGTCATTCAGATGATAGCAGATATCAAGGGTGTATCCTTTGAAGAGGTGGAAAATGCCACATACGAAAATGCAATGAATTTATACAAAATAAAGAGGTAGTACAAAATGGATATGAATATAGCGTATAAATATTACGACCAATCGCAGCTGTACCTGAATATAACAAACAGATGTACCAACAAATGCAAATTTTGTATAAGGTATACAGACAGCGGTGTAGAAGGCGTTGATTTGTGGCTTCAGCGTGAGCCAACTGTGGAAGAGATAAAAAACGCTCTTATAGAAAATGCTTATGAAACAGCACAGGAAATAGTGTTTTGCGGCTATGGTGAGCCTACAATGCGCTGGGAGATAATTCCCGAAATTGCAAGATTTATAAAAGAGGGCAATCCTGATGCCAAAATTCGAATCAATACAAACGGTCATGGCAATAAAATTGCGGGCAAGGACATTACTCCCGTTTTCAAAGGCTTGATTGATGAAATATCCATAAGCCTGAATGCCAAAAATGCAAAAGAATATCATGATATATGCGTTTGTGATTATGGTGAAGACGGGTTTTATGAGCTTTTGGACTTTGCAAAAAAAGCCAGGACGGCAGTGCCTTCGGTAGTGCTCAGTATAGTGGATGTTTTGCCTCCTGAAGATATAGAAGAGTGCAAAGCTGTGGCAAAAGAGGCAGGAGTCCCCCTTAGAATAAGACACATGATTAAATAAAAAGGAGACAACAAAAGTGAATGTGATTTCATTTGATAAACTCAATCTATCTTTTGATATTTCACCGGTTGCGTTTTATGTCGGCGCAAAAGAGGTATATTGGTATGCACTTATGATAATGGCGGGTTTTTTGCTGGCTGTGGGATTTTGTGCGTGGTCAGGCAAAAAACGTGGTATCAATCCAGAGCATATTATTGATATTGCTATTTATGGACTGATATCAGGCATTATATGTGGAAGAATATATTATGTGATTTTTGATTTCGAGGCATATCGTCACAATTTTATGGACGTGTTCAAAATATGGGAAGGCGGACTTGCCATATACGGTGCCATAATAGGTGCGATTATAAGTACATTCATATATTGCAAGATAAAAAAGCTTTGTGTATATGAAATGTTTGATATAACCTCTCCCGGACTTTTGATAGGTCAGGCAGTGGGGAGATACGGCAATTTCTTTAATATGGAAGTTTTTGGCAAAACCACTGACTCCCTCTTTGGTATGTCTATAAATGGTGCTGAGCCTGTACACCCATTGTTCTTTTATGAATCTATGTGGAATATTTTAGGACTTATTATAATACTTATTTTCCGAGACAAAAAGAAAGCGCATGGTCAGGTGTTTTATTTCTATATACTCTGGTATTCTCTCGGCAGAATTGTACTTGAGGGACTTAGGAATCCGGAATATATCCTTATGGTGCCGGGAACAAGTATTGCCATATCACAGCTTGTGGCAGGTGTGTTTATAGTGCTGGCTTTGGTAATGCTACTAAAAAACAGAAAGAGTCAAACAAATGAAGATAGGAACGCTTGATATACAAAATAATATATTTCTTGCCCCTATGGCAGGTGTATGCGACCTGACTTTCCGAAAGATTTGCGAAGACTTTGGCGCAGGTGCGGTATATTCTGAAATGGTCAGCGCAAAAGGTCTTTATTACGGTGATAAAAAAACTGAGTCTTTAATGCTTGGCGACCATAAAGTTCCCTACGGTGTTCAGATATTTGGTTCAGAACCTGATATTATGGGCAGGGTAGCAGAAAAGGCGGCATCCTATGGTGATTTTTTGGATATAAACATGGGCTGCCCCACACCAAAGATTGTCAATAATGGTGACGGCAGTGCGCTTTTGAAGAATTTGAAGCTGGCATCAAAAGTCATAGAGTCTACGGTGAAAAATGCAGGTAAACCCGTCACAGTGAAAATGAGAATAGGTTGGGAAGAAAAAGGCATTGGCACAGAGTTTGCCCGAATGGCAGAGCAAAGCGGAGCTTCGGCGATTACTGTTCATGGCAGGACAAGAGCCCAGTTTTATTCAGGGCAGGCTGATTGGGACGAGATTTCGAAAATAGCGAATGCTGTAAGTATTCCGGTTATTGGAAACGGGGATATCACCACGCCGGAGCTTGCCAAAAAGATGCTCGATACTTGTGGTGTAAGCGGTGTAATGATAGGCAGAGCCGCAGAGGGCAACCCCTTTATATTCAGGCAAGTAAAAGAATATCTTGAAAAAGGCGCTGTTGAATTTTATCCTGACGACAGAGAAAGGATACAAGAGGCGGTTTTGCATCTTGGTATGCTGGTTCAGGCCAAAGGCGAATTTCGGGGGATAAAAGAAGCGAGAAAGCATCTTGCTTGGTATATCAAAGGTATGAAAAACAACTCAGAACTCAAAACTTTGATATTTAAAACAACAAAATATAATGAAACAAGAGATTTATTGTTGGATTTTTGTGACAGACTGTATAAATAATTTTGTGTTATAAAAAAATGCTTGCAATATTTTATTAAATTTGATAAAATAATTGAAATACACTTTTACAAGAAAGAAAGGATGGGTTATATGCATAACAGATTTGCAAAAGAAGGCTTGACATTTGATGATGTTCTGTTGGTTCCTCAGGAGTCAGATGTTACACCAAACGAGATAGAACTCGGCACAAGACTCACAAAAACTATTCGTTTGAATGTTCCTCTTATGAGTTCTGCCATGGACACTGTTACCGAATCGGAAATGGCGATAGCAATGGCTAGAGAGGGCGGAATAGGAATTATACACAAGAACATGACTATTCAAGAGCAGGCTGCAGAAGTAGATAAGGTTAAGCGTTCAGAAAACGGAGTTATCAAAAACCCGTTCTTTTTATCACCTGACCATACACTTGAAGATGCAGAAAAGCTTATGTCACGTTTCAAGATATCAGGTGTGCCTATTTGTAATGAAGAAGGCATCCTGGTTGGTATCCTTACAAATCGTGACCTGAAATTTGAAAGAGATTTCAGCCGCAATATCAAAGAAGTTATGACTAGTGAGAATCTTGTTACAGCACCTGTTGGCACAACACTCAAGGATGCAGAAGAAATTCTCAGAAAGCACAAGATAGAAAAGCTTCCTTTGGTAGATGACAATATGCATCTTTCTGGTCTTATTACTACCAAGGATATAGAAAAGGCAGTGAGATACCCGAACACTGCACGTGACAAATACGACAGACTTTTGGTTGGTGCTGCAATTGGTGTTACAGATGATTGTCTTGAACGTACAAAAGCTCTTGTAGAAGCAGGAGTAGACGTTGTAGTTCTTGACACGGCTCATGGCCATTCAAAGAATAT
>JAZUOB010000019.1:0-5900 GCA_045604425.1 Clostridia bacterium | reverse complement strand
TTCTTTGCCAATATCTCACCTTGTGTACCTTTTCCGGCTCCGGGGGGGCCCATTTATATCAAATTCATGATTAGTCCTCCTTTTCTTTTATCAACCGAGGAATCCTTTATAATGGCGCATTACCATTTGTGATTCGATTTGCTGAACTGTCTCAAGTGCCACACCTTCCATAATCAGAAGTGAAGTACCGCCGATCTGGAGTGAGTTGATATCAAATATAGCACCTGCAATTACAGGAAGGATTGCGATTACACCCAGGAACAAAGCACCTGCAAGATTCAGTCTGTTTGATACTTTGAAGATATAATCGCTTGTTGGTTTGCCCGGACGTATTGCCGGAACGAAACCGCCATTCTTCTTCAGGTTATTTGCTATCTCAATCGGATTAAACTGGATTGATGCATAGAAATATGTGAAGAATATTATAAGCAAGAAATAGAGTACAGAATAAATCACGTCACACCACCAAGGGCCAAGTCCTGCAGAAAGCATGGACAAGAGCAAGTGCCCTACTCCGCTTGTAGGAAGATTTCCACCTGAAAGAAGTCTTACGATTGTTGATGGAAATGCCATGATACTTGATGCGAAGATGATAGGCATTACGCCACCGCTAACAACCTTGATAGGAATATTTGTGCTTTGACCGCCGTACATCTTTCTGCCTACTACTCTCTTTGCGTACTGAACAGGGATTTTTCTTTCCGCTGAATTAAACAGTACAACAAACGCAATCGCTGCTACAGCAAGCACAACTATGCAAGCTACAAGGATTATCTCCTTGAATGATGCGCCGTCAGCAAGATACTGACGATAGATTGAGTCGATACCTGATGGGATTGATGAAACGATACCGGCAAAGATAATCATTGAAATACCGTTGCCAAGACCCTTTTCTGTGATAATCTCACCAAGCCAGATGATAAATGCTGTACCCGCTGTAAATGTGAGCACGATAGTTGCAAATCCTATAATATCTGTACGAGAGATAGTTGTAAGATTGTTTGTCACACCCATGTTGTAGAGTGTCACATAAAGGCCTGCACCTTGGATAAGTGCAAGAACTATACCTACATATCTTGTGATTTTATTGATTTTTCTTCTTCCTTCAACACCTTCTTTTGCAATTCTTTCAAGTGCAGGAATTGCGACTGTAAGGAGCTGAATGATAATTGATGCGTTGATGTACGGAGATACACCAAGAGCCATTACTGTAGCACTTGCAAAAGCACCACCGGTGAAAGTATTGAACAATGAGAACAAGTCAAGTCCTCCACCACCCAAAAATGCCTTCATCGCATCAGCACTCAAATATGGTACAGGGATGTGTGCACCAAATCTGAATACAATAAGCATCAAAAGTGTGAAAAATATTCTGCGTCTTAAATCCGGAATTTTAAATGCGTTTTTAAACGTTTCGAACATTTTATTTCACCTCTGCCTTTCCGCCTGCCTTTTCAATCTTTTCTTTAGCGGATTCGGTATACTTTGTAACCTTTACTGTAAGCTTCTTTGTAAGCTCGCCTCTACCCAAAAGCTTTACACCATCAAGAGTCTTCTTGATAATACCCTTGTCAAGTAAGAGCTGTTCAGTTACTTCTGTACCGTCCTCAAAAGCTTCAAGATCTTCTATATTGATAGTAACATACTGCTTTGCAAATATATTTTTGAATCCACGCTTCGGCAAACGTCTGTAAAGAGGCATCTGACCACCTTCAAAACCAGGTCTTACACCGCCGCCTGAACGAGCGTTCTGACCTTTATGACCTTTACCGGATGTTTTACCTGTGCCTGAACCTATACCACGGCCAACTCTCTTGACTGTGAATGTAGATCCTGCAGCCGGCTTTAATTCGTCCAATCTCATTTGCTACACCTCCTTGTCTTTGTCTTAGTTTTCTTCTACTTCAACAAGATGGGAAACTTTGTTAATCATACCTCTGATCTGAGGTGTATCATTGTGTTCCACAACATGTCTGATCTTTCTAAGGCCAAGAGCCTTAACGGTAGCGATCTGGTCTTTCTTTCTACCGATAGTGCTTTTAACCAATTTAATTTTTAATGTAGCCATTTTAGCACCGTTCCTTTCCACGAAATATTAGGGTAATACTTAACCCATGATTTCCTCTACGGACTTGCCTCTGAGCTCAGCCAGACGATCTGCCTGCTTAAGCTGAGCAAGACCCTGGATAGTAGCGCTTACGACGTTTCTCTTGTTGTTTGAACGCAAACACTTTGTTCTGATATCTCTGATACCTGCAAGTTCGAGAACTGCTCTTACCGCACCACCGGCAATAACTCCTGTACCTTCTGCAGCAGGCTTAAGAAGCACTCTGCCGGCACCGTGTTCGCCGATAACCTCGTGAGGAATTGTTGTTCCTACCAAAGGAACTGTAACCATGTTTTTCTTTGCATCTTCGATGCCTTTTCTGATTGCATCAGGGATTTCAGCAGCCTTACCCATACCGCAGCCTACATGACCATTGCCGTCACCAACAACAACCAATGCACTGAAACGGAATGTACGTCCGCCTTTAACAACCTTTGCAACTCGATTTATCGCAACAACATTTTCTTGAATATCAAGTACTGATGCGTCTATTCTTTCAGCCACTACTTTTTACCTCCTCTATTAGAATACGAGTCCGCCTTCTCTTGCGCCTTCTGCAAGAGATGCCACTCTACCGTGATATACATATCCGCCTCTGTCGAATACTACTTCTTTGATGCCGGCAGCGATAGCCTTTTCAGCTACCAAAAGTCCTACCTTCTTTGCACCTTCTACATTACCACCGTTGCCTTCAAATCCTTTGTCAAGACTTGATGCAGCAACCAAAGTAACACCCTTAGTATCGTCAATAATCTGCGCATATATATTATTCAAGCTTCTAAACACATTAAGACGAGGTCTCTCCGCTGTACCGGAGATGTTCTTTCTAACTCTTCTGTGGCGCTTTAATCTCTGCGCTCTACTGTTATATGGTTTAATCATTTACGAACACTCCTTTCTTATTTCTTCTTAGCACCGGTCTTACCTTCTTTACGTCTGATTACTTCATCGACGTACTTAATTCCCTTGCCCTTATATGGTTCAGGCATTCTGTATTCGCGGATTTTGGCAGCTGTTTCGCCGACAACTTCCTTGTTTGCACCCTTGATTATGATTTTGTTAGGTGCGGGAACTTCTATGGTAATACCATCTACCGGAGTGTAGTTAACCGGGTGTGAATAACCAAGGTTGAGGTTCAAAGTCTTGCCCTGAAGAGCTGCTCTGTAACCAACACCATTGATTTCAAGCTCTTTTGTAAAGCCTTCTGTAACACCGATAACCATATTGTTGATAAGTGTACGTGTAAGTCCGTGAAGAGACTTATGCATTTTATCTTCTGAAGGACGCTCTACTGTGATAACGCCGCCTTCGTTTTTGATAATCATATCGCTGTGAAGTTTACGTGTAAGTGTGCCGTTAGGGCCTTTTACTGTAACTTCGTTGTCATTGCCAATCTTTACGTCAACTCCTGCCGGAACTGTGATTGGTGATTTACCGATTCTTGACATTCTCGGTTTCCTCCTTATAACTTAAATTCTCTCTGAACCGTACCAAAGCCGGCAAGACCTTACGACTCACCGCATACGGATACAGGTTTTCAGTCTGTGCTGCGGAAAAAGCATCCGCAGTCTTTTCATATAATATAGGTAATAAAATTACCAAACAAACGCTAAAACTTCGCCGCCGATATTTTCTTTTCTGGCTTTCTTGTCAGTCATAACGCCTTTTGAAGTTGAGATAATTGCGATACCAAGACCCTTGAGAACCTTTGGAAGCTCTTCTGCTCCTGCATAAATTCTAAGACCGGGCTTTGAAACTCTCTTAAGACCAGTGATAACCTTTTCGTTGTTCTGACCGTATTTCAAAGTAACGCGGATGATGCCTTGTTTGCCATCATCAATTATCTGATAATTTTTTATATAGCCTTCTTCATTCAGAATCTCAACGATTGCCTTCTTCATGTTTGAAGCAGGGATTTCAACAGTTTCATGTTTTGCTGAATTAGCGTTTCTGATTCTGGTAAGCAAATCTGCAATAGGATCAGTTATTTGCATTTAGTTTACCTCCTTCCGAAATCTTCGGGAAATCTCTTTTATGTGTGGGCCGGAGCCGCTGTTTGCGGTTTACCAGCTTGCTTTCTTAACGCCGGGAATTTCACCCTTGTAAGCCAATTCTCTGAAGCAAATACGGCAGATACCGAACTTACGAAGGTATGCATGAGGTCTTCCGCAGATTTTACATCTTGAGTAAGCCTGTGTGCTGTGCTTCGGTTTTCTCTGCTGCTTTATAATCATAGATTTTTTAGCCATAACATTTCCTCCTTATCAGCTACGAACAAACGGAGCGCCGAACTGTGCGAGAAGCTCACGAGCTTCCTCATCAGTCTTTGCTGTTGTAACGAAAATAATATCCATACCTCTTATTTTATCGATCTTGTCGTAGTCAATTTCCGGGAAGATCAACTGTTCTTTAATACCGAGTGAATAGTTACCTCTGCCGTCAAAAGCGTTGGGGTTTATTCCTCTGAAGTCACGTACTCTTGGGAGTGCTACGTTGAAGAGTCTGTCCATGAACTCATACATCTTTGCACCACGGAGTGTAACCTTACAGCCAATGTTCATGCCCTCTCTGAGCTTGAAGTTCGCAACTGACTTTCTTGCCTTAGTGATTATAGGCTTCTGACCTGTAATAGTAGCAATATCGTTGCAAGCTGCTTCTATAGCCTTTGGATTCTCTCTTGCTTCACCAAGACCGACATTTACAACGATCTTGTCAAGCTTTGGAATCTGCATAACGCTTTTATAACTAAACTTTTGCATCATTGCCGGAGCAATTTCAGCCTTATACTTATCCTGCATTCTACTCATTGTATGAATTTACCTCCTTCCGAAAATTATTGTACGTCTGCACCGCACTTTTTGCAGTATCTTGACTTTGATCCGTCCTCAAGAACCTTGATACCGGTTCTTGCAGCCTTACCGCATACTGAGCAGACTCTCATTACGTTTGAAGCATCAATAGCTGCTTCCTTGTTGATTATACCGCTTTCCTGGCCCTGCATTCTTGCTTTCTGGTGTCTTTTTACCATTGCAACGCCTTCAACGATAACCTTGTTTTCAGAAGGCATTACTACTGTAATCTTGCCTTCCTTGCCCTTATCTTTGCCGGCAATAACCTTAACAGTGTCGCCGCGCTTAACATGCATTTTTTTCATAGCCTGTATCCTCCAATCAAAGAACTTCCGGAGCCAATGATAATATCTTCATGTACTCTTTATCTCTGAGCTCTCTTGCAACAGGTCCGAATATACGTGTACCTCTGGGGTTCTTATCGTCTTTTATTATAACCGCTGCATTTTCATCAAATTTAATATAGGAGCCATCGGCACGCTTACATTCTTTAACAGTTCTAACTACAACAGCTTTTACAACGTCACCTTTTTTTACAACTCCACCGGGTGTTGCTTTTTTGACGCTGCATATGATTTCATCACCAACAGCTGCATATCTTTTCTTAGAACCGCCAATTACACGGATGCACATAACTTCTTTGGCACCTGTGTTGTCAGCTACCTTCAGGCGTGTTTGTTGTTGAATCATATTAAACTTCCTCCTTTAGCCGATTACTGTGCCTTCTCGACTATCTCAACAAGTCTCCATCTCTTATCCTTTGACAGAGGTCTTGTCTCCATAACCTTTACTTTATCACCTACTGCACAAATGTTTTCCTCGTCATGAGCCTTGAGCTTGTAGGTACGTTTTACAACTTTGCCGTAAAGCGGGTGCTTTACACTGTATTCGATTGCAACTACGATTGTTTTGTCCATCTTGTTGCTTATTTCTTTACCGATTTT
>JAZUOB010000018.1:0-8317 GCA_045604425.1 Clostridia bacterium | reverse complement strand
TTTGCGGTGAGCATGATGATTGGCACATTAGAAAAGCTTCTTACACTTCTGCACACAGACAAACCGTCCATTTTAGGAAGCATAAGATCAAGAAGTATAAGGTCGATTGAATCGTCGTGTGCAAGGCGCACAGCCTCCTCTCCGTCAAAGGCGGTTTCAACTGTATATCCGTCCTGCTCCAAGTTATATTTTATACCTTTTACAAGTAATTTTTCATCATCAACAACAAGAATTTTCATAAAAAATCCATGCCTCCCGCATCCAAAATAGTACCGGCAAAAAACAATAATTTGCCAATACACTATATTATATAATATATACGTGATTTTTGCAAGATTATTTCATGAAAAATTTGCATGTTTTTTCAAGCTTCTCTACTATTGACATAAAGGTAAAATCAATGTATAATAATCATATGATGGATTAGTATTGGAATTTTTAGGAAATGGAGGGTTCTCGCTTATGGAAAATGCAATTCAATACGTGTTCAGTTATATCAGCCTTATAAAAATAAGCGATATAATCGATATACTCATTACAGCCACTTTTATATACTACATGATTACATGGCTGCAAGAAACAAGAGCCATGCAGCTTGTAAAGGGTATAGTGCTTGTTTTTGCTATTCTCATTATCAGTGATTGGGCGCACCTTACCATAATAAATTATGTACTCAATGCCATTGTTCAGGTGGGAGTATTTGCTTTGGTTGTACTTTTCCAACCGGAGCTTCGAAGCCTTCTTGAAAGACTTGGCAGGTCAAAAGTCGGAAAGCTCATTGACCTTGCCACTAGCGATGCAGACAAACTCCGGGACAACGAAGAAAAGGTGTTTGACGAAGTAGTTGAGGCGGTTATGGATATGTCCGCTTCCAGGACGGGCGCACTCATCGTAATTGAGAGAGATACAAAGCTTGGAGACCACACAAAAAGAGGCACAAGAATAGATGCCGAAATCTCAAAGCAAATGCTTGAAAATATATTCTTTAAAAACAGCCCTCTACATGACGGAGCTGTTATTATCAGAAACGGCCGTATACATAGTGCAGGTTGTTTTCTTCCTCTTACCTCCAATGACAATTTGTCAAAGGAGCTTGGAACAAGACACAGAGCCGCCCTTGGTATATCCGAAGTGTCCGACGCTATGATAATAGTTGTCAGCGAGGAGACGGGCAAGGTATCAATAGCTAAAAGCGGCGCACTCACAAGAAATGTTACAAGGGAGCCTTTAAGACGTGCTCTTGAGAAGTTTTTTGATGTAGACGGCGGAGGCGGACTTGTGAAATTCCTGAAAATCAGGAAAGGAGGAGATGCTGATGGCAAATCAAAAAAATAATCAAAAAAATCACTCCTCAAAAAATACACGTTTTCAAAAAACCAGAAGAATAGTATCTTCTGTGGTAATTGCCATAATAGTATGGTTTGTAATTGTCAATGTAGTCAACCCCAAAATCACTATCACCATGACGGATATCCCTGTCACCTTTGTAGGCGAAAATGACCTTAGAGACAGAGGCTTTGTGGTAGTTGATAAGGATAAACTTCCCCAGTTCAGCGTGAAAGTCCGTGGTACACGAAATGACCTTATTAGTGCTATGAACAGAGTCTATCTTGAGATTGACCTTGACGGCATTGGTGATGTAGGCAAGATTACCGTTGCCCCCACAGTAAAGCTTCCCGGCTATATATCCCTTGAAAAACAAAAGTTTTCTACAATAGACTTGAATATTGAGCCGGGTTATGAAAAAGAAATTCCCGTCATCGTTGTTCAGGAGGGTGACGAAAAGCTTAGGTACAAGAATAAAATTATAAAAAGTGCAGCCCGTGACGAAAAAGTTATAATCACCGGCTCCAAATCAGCAACAGACCAGGTGGATGCCTGCGTTGTAAGGGTTGATGTATCGCAGATTGTACAAAGCGGAACAACAGTGTATGTTTCCACTTTGGTGGACAAAGACTTCAATGAAACCATGTACAAAGGCTCTGTGTTTTATACAAGCACAATCCCTGTGACCAATAAAGTATACGAAAGACATACTGTGCCTGTAAAGATAGAGACAGACCCTGAGCTTGACAAGGCTATGTCTGTTACCTATGATAAAGAAGCGCTAGACAAGCTTACGATAGATATAGGTGTTGTAGCAGGCGAAAAAGCACCGGAACACATAAAAGCTATAATCCCTAACAAAGATTATCAGGCAGGCAGGACAGAAGCAGAGCTCAGCTTTTTAGCACCTGAGGGAGTATATGTACAAGATACTCTGGTCACTGTGCCCATAGAGGTTGAAAAATATACTACAAGAAAGCTTGATGTGACAGTAGAGCTTAAAAATATTCCGTCAGGCCTGAGATCAGACAATACAAAGATTACAAAGCAAATGGAGCTTAAAGTGCCTGAGTCGTTAAAAGACGAAATAAAGGCATATGTAGATTGTTCTGAACTTGGTGCAGGAGAGCATCAAGCCAAGGTATTATTTTCTACAAAACATGTATCTTCCAAAGAGGAAATCACCGTCAAGATAAAACTCATGGAAAAATAAACACTTTCAGAATGTGAGGACATTTTATATGGCAGACGTTTTAAAAAGAGGCACATCAATGGACGGCGGCATAAGAGTATTTGCCGCGGTTACAACTGATTTGGTAAATGAAGCCCAGAAAATACACAATACCTATCCCGTTGCCACAGCGGCTCTTGGCAGAACTCTTACAGCCGGAGTGCTTATGTCGGCAGCAGGTCTTAAAAACGACACAGACTCACTGACCGTTCAGGTCAAAGGCGACGGCCCTTTGGGTAATGTAGTTGTATGCGCAGATGCAAAACTAAATGTGAGAGGTTATGTGTCAAACCCCTTTGTAGACAGACCCCTGAACCAGAAAGGCAAGCTGGATGTTGGCGGCGCTGTTGGAAAAGGTGCTTTAAATGTTATACGTGACCTGGGCATGAAAGAGCCATATATTGGTCAAATTCCTTTGGTTTCAGGCGAGATAGCAGAGGATATCACCATGTACTATGCACAGAGTGAGCAGATTCCTACGGCTGTAGCCCTGGGTGTTTTGGTTGATACGGACAACAGCGTGCTGGCAGCAGGCGGGTTTATGATACAGATGATGCCCGGATCCACTGATGAAGAGGCACAGCTTATAGAAAAAACTCTTGAAAATCTGCCACCTGTCACATCAATGATAGCTGATGGCAAGGATGCAGAGGAGATTATTTTCAGCGTTATAGAGGGCATAGACTTCCTTATAGAAAACACTGAGGGCAAGCCAAAGTATAGCTGCACCTGTTCAAAGGACAGAATGGAAAAAGCTCTTATCTCCATAGGCAAAAAAGAGATAGAAGATATTATAAATGAGCAGGGAGAAGCAGAGCTTTCATGTCAGTTCTGCAACAATAAATACAAATTTACAAAAGACGAGCTTCAGAAGCTTTCAAAAAAAGCTGTTTCAAAATAAACACAAGAACAACACTGTGGTGAGTGGGAGATTATTATAATGAAAAAAGGTTTAACTGCTATTTTGCTTGCGGTTTTATGTACTTTCCTTATATATGGAATAAGATACATGAGCAGTCCTCTTACAACACAAAAGGCTGTGTACGGCACATACGAGGAGGCTGTGTATACAGATTGTTATTTTGTCCGTGATGAGATTGTGTATGCAGCCGGAACTTCCGGTACAGTATACAACCATTTCAGTGACGGTATGCGTGCGGGCAAAAATGTCCTTATATCCACTGTATACAGTGGCAACGTAAGTGAAGATGTACTTCGTCAGCTGAATACTATAGATAAGAAGATAGAAAACATCAGAAAATCATCTGTCACTGTGAATGTAGGCAATGACGAAGCCAATGTAGAAAACAGAATAGAAAGCTACAAACACGGTATAATAGCATCTGCGGTAGACAACGATATACGCAGCGTACGTGCATATACCGATGCAATATCCAGTGTGAGAGAGGGAGTACAAGGCCTCACCGCCACAGACAACGTGAATATGCTTCTTCGCCAGAAAGAAGCAGAAGAAGCACGCATTGGCGGAAATAAGCAGGAGATATACTCAGAGTCCGCAGGTGTGTTTTCAACAGTACTTGACGGCATGGAGCATATCCTTACCCCTGACAAAGTCCGTGAATATACAGTTGCCGACTACAATAATATAGCAGCAGGTGACACAAAGACAGCAAATCAGACTCAGGTAGACAGGGGCGACAGTATATGCAAAATAGTTAATAACCATAAATGGTATGTGCTGTGTGCAATTTCCTCCAATAGAGTTTCTGACAAGGAAATTGGTACAAGTGTCACAATGCGTTTTGATAATATTCCCGGAGCAGAGGTTTTGGGAAGAATAGTCAATGTATCCAAGTCTCAGGGCGGCAAAAGTGTGGTTATGATAGAAAGCTCTCAGTACGTAGAGGGCGCATACTCTATGCGTACAAGCCCAATGGAGCTTATATTCAAAAGCTATTCAGGATATGTAGTGCCCATAAACGCAATCAGAAACAAAGAGGGTGTCAAGGGTGTTTTAGGCAGAAGAAATAATGTAGAAGATTTCTATCCCTGTCAGGTTATCTATACCGATGAGAATGCAGAATATGTGATTATCAAGACGCCGGAGGAAGCAGAAAAGAAGCTTGAGAATGTGCATGAGTTTGTACTGGGCGAAAGGTAGGAATTAAATTGATAGAGTCAAGACTCAAAAATGTCAGGGAGATTATCAAAAGCTCGGCAGAGCTTTCAGGAAGAAACCCTGATGACATTACACTGATTGCAGTGACAAAGACTCATGGGCCTGATGTGATAAATCAGGCTATAGACCTGGGTGTTACAGATATAGGCGAGAATAAGGTGCAGGAGATACTTGATAAATACCCAAGTGTAAAGCCGGCAAGGTGGCATCTTATAGGTCACTTGCAGACAAATAAGGTCAAGTATATAATCGATAAGGTCAGCATGATTCATTCGGTTGATTCTATACGTCTCATGGACGAGATTGACCGTCAGGCAGAGCTAAAAGGCGTAGAAAGCATTGATGTTCTTATCCAGATAAATATATCAGGAGAAGAGACAAAATTCGGAATATCCCCCGATGAAATCAATGAGTTTTTGGAGCATGCCGCCGGCATGAAACATGTAAAAATTCGCGGCCTTATGACCATATTGCCAAAAAATTGCGACGATGTTACAGAAAAATTACTTTTTTGTAACATAAAAGAGATATTTCTTGACATTAAGAGCAAAACATATCATAATGTTTACATGGAGTGTCTTTCTATGGGGATGAGTGCTGACTTTGCATCAGCAGTGGAGTGTGGCTCTACTATGGTGCGTGTTGGCAGCCGAATTTTCGGAGAGAGAAGTTACGTATAATAATAAGAAAAAAGGCGGAGGATTATAAAATGGGAATAGTTAGTTCTATTAAAGATTTTATCGGAGGAGAACCGGATTTCGAAGATTTTGATGGCTATGACGAAGGCGCAGAGTTCGAAGACGAAATAGCAGAGCCAAGAAGAACTTTTTCCAGATTTTCTTCTAGAAGAGAGCCTGTTGAAGCAAATATTCCGGTAGAGAATGACATTACAATAATCAAGGTCAGGAAGTACGACGATGCAGTATCTATTGCAGATGTACTCAAGACAAAAAGACCTGTTATCTTTGACGTTATAGAAGTAGAAAAGACAGCTGAGGCTGAAAGAGTTGTTGACTTTATGGTTGGCGCGGTATATGGTGTCAACGGCAGTATCAAGAGAGTGTCAGGCGGCATTTTCATTGCTACCCCAGCCGGAATGAAGATCAATAGCGATGAAATAAGAAAGAAAACAAACAACAGCCTTGGATTTGAATTATAATAGGCTTTGGTAGGGGATTGTCCACCGCTGACAATCCCTTATTTTAGGTATAGATTATGAATGACGATAATATACTCGAAAGCAGAGTGCGGGATTTATACGCATTGTGTGAAAAACGTGGAATCTCGGTTTTTTCAGGGTTTTATGACGGGGGAGAACAAGCTGTTTTAGAAGACTCAAAAATAGTACTTGAGAAAGCTGTTTTTTTTGGCGGAAACCCCTTGTGTGAAAGAAAAATACTGGGCGTTTTTCCCGATTGGCAGGAGCCGGACAGCAGCGAATTTCCAATTAGCCTTATCAAAATCACCTGTAGCTTCAAAAAAGATTTTACTCACAGAGATTATCTTGGAAGTCTTATGGGTCTTGGTATCCAGCGTGACCGCATTGGTGATATAGCCATAGATAATGAGGCAGGCTATGTGTTTGTACATGAGTCTGTTTCAGAATATATAATGTCAAATCTTTCAAAAATCGGGTCAAGTGGTGTAAAGCTCAGCTTTATAGACCCGGGTGACTTTGTATATCCCCAGCCGAAATATGCGCATGTTTCTGTGGTTTCGCCGTCTCTTAGAATTGATGCTGTGGTGGCAGCAGTTTTAAATATATCAAGGGCCAAAGCCGCAGCTTTAATAAATCATGAGAAGGTGAGTATAAATCATCGGCCGGCGCTTAGCACAGCTTCACAGATAAAAGAGAATGACCTTATTTCCGTGAGGGGATTTGGTAGATTTGTATTCGAGAAAATAACCGGAGAAACTCGCAGCCAGCGGCTGCATCTTACCATAAAGAAATATTTGTAAGAGGGGTGCATCAAATGTTAAAACCTACAGACATTCAGACACAGGATTTTGAAATCAAGATGCGTGGTTATGACAGAGACCAGGTTGATGATTTTCTTGATGAAATCATAGCCGATATGACAGTACTCTATCGTGATAATGCAGAGCTTACATCAAGACTGAAAGCCGCCAATGATGAGCTTTCACAGCTTCGCGCCAAAGAGCAGGAAGCCGAAAAGTCTTTGGAGCTTGCACGCTACCAGTGTGAAGAAATGAAGAAGAACGCCCAGATAGAAGCAAAAGAAATAGTTGCTCAGGCGAGGGTGGAAGCACAAACTGTTCTTCACGGCATAGAGAATGATAAAGTCAAAATGAAAGAGATTTGTACAGAATTTCTTGATAAGATAAACAACATGTAATTTAGAGAGGATTGAAAGCAATGTATAACAAAGTATCACCAAACCTCAACTTTGTAGAACGAGAAAGAGAAGTTCTTAATTTCTGGAAATCAAATGACATTTTCCAAAAGACTATCTCTCACAGAAAACAAGGTGAAACATACACATTTTATGACGGGCCTCCTACAGCCAACGGCAAACCTCATATCGGTCACGTGCTCACACGTGTAATCAAGGATATGATTCCAAGATACCGTACAATGAAAGGCTATAAAGTGCTTAGAAAAGCCGGCTGGGACACTCACGGACTCCCTGTTGAGCTTGAAGTAGAAAAGCTTTTGGGACTTGACGGCAAGGAGCAGATAGAAGAATACGGCCTTGAACCATTTATTGAAAAATGTAAAGAAAGCGTTTGGAAATACAAAGGCATGTGGGAAGACTTTTCAGGAGTAGTAGGCTTCTGGGCAGATATGGACGACCCCTATGTAACATACCATAATGATTTTATCGAGTCAGAATGGTGGGCGCTGAAGAAGATATGGGAGCAGGGACTTTTGTACAAAGGCTACAAGGTAGTACCTTACTGCCCAAGATGCGGCACGCCTCTTTCATCTCACGAAGTTGCACAAGGCTATAAGGATGTGAAGGAGCGCTCTGCAATTGTGCGCTTCAAGGTCAAGGACGAGGATGCATATATTCTGGCATGGACTACAACACCTTGGACACTTCCGTCCAACGTGGCACTTTGTGTAAATCCCAACGAGTCATATGCAAAAGTCAAAGCAGCAGACGGCTATGTTTATTATATGGCAGAAGCTTTGCTTGATACAGTTCTCGGCAAGCTTGCAACAGAGGACACCCCTGCATATGAAGTTCTTGACACATATAAGGGCAAGGACCTTGAATTCAAAGAATACGAGCCTCTTTATGACTTTGTAAAACCAATCTGTGAAAAACAGCATAAGGTATCACATATAGTAGTTTGTGATGAGTACGTTACTCTTACAGACGGTACAGGTGTTGTTCACCAGGCTCCTGCATTTGGTGAAGACGATGCCAAAGTGGGACGCAAGTATGATATTGCATTTGTTCAGCTTGTTACAGAAAAAGGCGAGATGTCAGAGGAAACTCCATGGGCAGGCACATTTGTAAAAGAAGCAGATATGCCAATACTTAAGGACCTTGAAGACAGAGGTCTCCTTTATGATGCTCCCAAGTTTGAGCATAGCTACCCTCATTGCTGGAGATGTGATACACCGCTTATCTATTATGCAAGAGAATCAT
>JAZUOB010000017.1:0-3233 GCA_045604425.1 Clostridia bacterium | reverse complement strand
AAATATGCAATTATGGCAACAAACAGCACTAGATTTCACTTCAAAAAAAATACCACAACATTTTGTTGTGGTATTTGTTATTTTCTCAAAAACTCTTTGATTTCTTCAAGTCTGTCCTCTGCTGCGCAGCTTCCAATCTCATATGCATCCAAAAGCTTCTTAGGGTCTTTTTCTATTCTACCCACAGGAAGTTCCTTGGGTGGTCTTATAACAAGAATTTCTCCGCTTTTTTCTTTTTGCTTTATATATTCGACTGATTTGTTGTATATTATATGTCTATTCTCTACTGCCTTTATAAAGCGTGGATACTTTTTGTATTTTCTCCTGATAAAAGGCATCATTTTATTTTTCTTCTTTTGATAGTTTTCCGGTTGTGTAAGCACTACAATATTTCTGTCATAACCAATGCTTTCAAAAAATTTCAGGGGTATGGAGTCTGCAACGCCTCCGTCCAGATATTCAACTCCGTCTATTTCAACAATTTCTGAAACCAAAGGCATTGACGCTGATGCCCTTATCCATTCAAACCCGTGGTCATCTTCACCCAAATACTTATGATACACAGCTTGTCCTGAGGAAAGCTCGGTGCATACCACATAAAACTCCATAGGGTTTTTATAAAAAGTCTCAAAATCAAATTTATCATATTTTAGCGGTACTTCATTATAACAAAAATCTTTGCTGAAAATATTTCCGTCTTTTATCAGGGCACTCATTCCGCAATATCGCTTGTCATTACAAAACTTTGTATTGTACCTGATGACTCTTCCGATTTGCTTTGATTTATAATTACAACCAAATGCGGCGCCGGCAGACACTCCCACCGCACCATCAAACTGTATATTATTTTCAAGCATTACATCCATAACACCAGCGGTAAACATGCCACGCATAGCACCACCCTCAAGAACAAGTCCGGTTTTCATTCTTAAAATCTCCTGCTGTTTTATTTTGTTTGATATATTTATTATACCAAGAAATAGCAATATAATCAAGACTCTTTAAAAAAAGTGTTGACAAAGCCCAAAAATGATGTTACAATTATTCTCGTAAACCGTAGATGCAGAAAAAAGTCAGAATCAGCCTTTTTTAGCGAGTGGATTATGGTGTGAGTTCCATAAAGGCCTCTGAGTAATATGGACTGTTGAGGGCAGTGTTAAATGCACTGACGTATGACTTACGTTAGTAGTCGGAGATATGTTGGTATCTCAAAAGTGCACAGCTTTTGATGTGAATCAAGGTGGTACCGCGGATATGTATATTCGTCCTTGACAGATACACTTTCTGTCAAGGATTTTTATTTATACAAAAGGAGTAATAAGATGCTGCTGACAAAACGATGGTGAAGTAATTAAAACAACATATATAATAATATTACGGAGGCAATAAAATGAAATTTAATAACGTAGATTTTGATACATATTTTAATAACTATCCAGACAAAAACGGATATTTCGGCAAATACGGCGGTGTATTTGTAGATGACGAGCTGAAAAAGGCTATGGCTGAAATCACTGAAGCATACTACTCTATATGCCAATCAAGAAAATTTATCGCAGAGCTTAGAAGAATTAGAAAAGAATTCCAAGGAAGACCCACCCCGGTATCTCACCTTGAAAGACTTTCCGATGCTTTAGGCGGCAGAGTTCAGCTTTATGCAAAGCGTGAGGATTTAAATCATTCAGGTGCACACAAGCTTAATCATTGCATGGGCGAAGCTTTGCTTGCCAAGTACATGGGCAAGAAGAAAATCATCGCAGAAACCGGTGCAGGTCAGCATGGTGTAGCACTTGCTACTGCGGCTGCATATTTCGGTCTTGAATGTGATGTGTACATGGGTAGTGTGGATATTCAGAAGCAAGCACCAAACGTAGCAAGAATGAAGATTTTGGGTGCAAATGTAATAGAAGTCACACATGGTCTTAAGACTCTTAAAGAAGCTGTGGATGCAGCTTTTGAAGCATATACAAAAGAGTACAAAGATGCTATATACTGTATAGGCTCCGTTACCGGTCCACACCCATTTCCAATGATGGTCAGAGATTTCCAAAGTATAGTAGGTATAGAGGCAAGGGAACAATTTATAGACATGACCGGACATCTCCCCACTGCTATAGTTGCTTGTGTAGGCGGCGGAAGTAATGCAGCAGGTCTGTTTTCAGGATTTTTGAACGACCCGATTGACATATACGGCATCGAGCCTTTGGGTCGCGGCAAAAAGCTTGGCGACCACGCTGCCAGCCTTAAATACGGAACTGAAGGAATCATGCACGGTTTCAACAGCATTATGCTGAAAGATGAAAACGGCGAGCCTGCTCCTGTATATTCAGTAGCAAGCGGTCTTGACTATCCTTCATCAGGCCCTGAACATGCTTTCTTGCAGGAAATCGGCAGAGTTAAATATGATGTTATCGATGACGAAGAAACAATCGATGCATTCTTTAAGCTTTCAAGGCTTGAAGGTATTATCCCTGCTATTGAAAGTGCACACGCTGTTGCATACGGAATGAAGCTTGCTAAGACTATGGACCATGGTTCAATCCTTATAAACCTTTCCGTCAGAGGCGACAAGGATATGGATTATATTATAGAAAATTATGGTATAAGATAAACTTAAAAGCCAAGGCGTACGCCTTGGCTTTTTTATTGACTTTAAACAATCATTATGATAAAATAAATTCTGCGAGGTGAAATTATATGACTATTGTATTATTAACCGCCTTTGGAGTAGGACTTGCTACTATCATCGGCGCTATCATAGGTTTTAGTTTTAAAAATATATCCCACAAATTCAGCGATATTATATTATCCTTTGCAGCAGGCGTGATGCTTTCAGCTGCTGTATTCGGTCTTATATTCCCGTCTATTGACCAAAACAATCCATACAGCATATATCTGACAATACTTGGAATATTTGCAGGTGCTTATATACTGAATATTATCGACAAAATCGTGCCGCATCTTCACACAATAAACGGCAATGATTGCGAAAAGCACTGCCAACAAAACGAAAGTCTAAACAAAGTTCTTTTGTTCGTAATAGCTATAGGTATTCATAATCTGCCTGAGGGCATTGCTGCAGGGGTTGGTTTTGGCAGCGGAAGCACACTGGAGGCACTGACTATAGCCGGCGGTATTGCTCTTCAGAACATTCCTGAGGGTATGGTGATAATCGCACCTATGATAGCCGCAGGTCTTGGAAAAAGAAAAACATTGTTTATTGCAGCGCTTAC
>JAZUOB010000016.1:0-5800 GCA_045604425.1 Clostridia bacterium | reverse complement strand
CTGTCTGCCTATTCCAGCACACTCGCATATTCTGCTGTCGCAACGATGATTATTATAGCACGCGACAGCACTTTTGTCAACATATTTTTTGATTTTTTTTCAAAATGTGTAAATCACACAATCAGTCCTAATACCAATTATATCCCTGATGTACACTTTTGCCAAGTGGCTTTACGGAGAAACAGTATGAATATCTCTTGGAAATACAACTGCTTTTCTGATATTATCAAATCCCAAAAGCTGCATCAAAAACCTCTCTGCTCCCAACCCGACGCTGCTGTGAGGGGGCATGCCATATTTATGATAATCCGTATAAAAGGTCCACTCCTTTGGGCTGAAACCTTTGCTTTGTAAAGCCTCACAAATATCATTGTATTCATAAAATCTTTCACCGCCGGAAGCTATTTCAACACCCCTGAACAAAAGTACAAAGCTGTCTTTGAAATAAACAGGTCTTTTTGACGGATTAAGACCCTTTACAAACACAAAATCACAGCCAAATTTCTCTTTTGCCCATGCGCAAATTCGCCTTTCGTCAGTAGGGTCAAGGTCCGGCTGATCTTCAGGTTTTTTCAAAAGCTCCATAGCTTCTGAAAAAGATATCATCGGAATATCAAAGGCTTCCGGCATCTTGACTTCTAAAAGCCCCAGCTCATACTTACAATCCTTTGAAACATCACAAACTATCTTTTTTATCAAAGCAGCCAGCACAGACATCTCCTCTTGCACTTTCGGATATGCAAGCTGAAACTGCAATGAAGTATACTCACAAAGGAGCCTTGGCGAATTGCGCTTCTTTCCAAAAAACACCTTGTTTACACCAAAAACTCTGTCGTAATATGCTACGCATTTCTCAAGATACAAAGAAGGGTCAGCGCACAAATATGCTTTTTCTCCAAAATAATCCAAAGACAAACTGTCTTTTTCCTTTTCAAAGGTCCATGGCGCAATAAAAGGCACAGAAACTTTTACAAATCCGTTTTGGCGCATAAACCGACAAAAGCTGTTGACTATGCTGTCAAACACTATACCAACACTACGATTTGTAGGATTCCTGAAAGAAAGACATCTTCCCTCTACCAATTCCTCCGGGCTTAAATCTATTATCCGGTCGGACACAGGCATATTATATTTCTCTTGAGGTTTTGAAAGTATGGTGTAATCGGTTATTGCAATCTCCAAACCATTTTGTGCTTTTATCTCATCTCTCACAAAGCACCTGACCTTTAGATACACACCCTCAAAAACATTTTTGAGAGGTTTTTCTGTGTATTTGGGATTATGCACTGCAACTATTGTATGTCTTCCCGTACGCAAGGTAACAAAAGTAAAGCCGCTTCTTTTTTTTATTTTGTGGACACAGCAGCAAAGCTCAAACTCTGCTCCTGACTTTATCATATCCAAAGAAAAGGTGGGGGTTGGAATTGATGATTTTATAACATTCATAAGGTTTACCTCACTTTAATTGTTCAACGCCTCAAAAAGCAGCTGTCTTGTCCTCAGCGGGTCTGCTCCTTTGCCAAGCGCTGACATAACTGCTCCCATAAGATACCCGAAAGCCTTTTGTTTGCCGCTTTTATAATCAAGCACTGCGCTTTCATTTTTTTGAATAATCTCTTGTATAACAGCGCATGTTTTGTCCTTATCAAAATTTATAATCATTCCCGAAAGCTTTGCAAACTCCTTTGCATCTCCTCCGTTTAAAAACAGATGCTTCATTATGTCCATGGCACTGTTTGCGCTTATTTTGCCATAGTGCCACATGTCTGAGACTTCAGCTGTACTTGCAGGCGGAATACTTATTTCACCATATCGATTAAGCAAGCCTCCAAGTCCTACCGAAACAAGCGAGGCCGCCTTTTTAGGCGATTTACACAAAGCACATACACTATCAAAATGGTCACACAGCAAAGGATTTGACACTATATTTTTTGCTTCCTCTTTTCCAAGGCCGTACTCCAGGATATATTTCTTATACCTGATGTCCGGACGCACAGGGAGAGCTTGTCTTATTTTTTCTACTTCATCTATTGTCAAATCTACAGGAAGGATATCAGGGTCCTTGAAATACCTGTAGTCTTCTCTCGTTTCCTTTTTCCTCATGACCACGGTAACTCCGGCATCCTCATCAAAACGTCTGGTCTGACAAAGGATAGCTTCGCCTTTTTTTAAAGCACTTTCCTGACGGGATATTTCATATTCTATCGCTTTTTTTACAGACTTAAAAGACCCGAGATTTTTTATTTCCACTCTTGTATCAGAGGGTGCCAACGATACGTTAACATCCACTCTCAAAGAGCCTTCTTCCATTTTGCCGTCACAGACACCTGCATACCTGAGCCTTAATGCCAACTCCTTCAAAAACTCTACGGCTTCATCAGCCGAAGAAATATCCGGTTTTGTGACAATTTCAACCAAAGGCACTCCTGAGCGATTATAGTCTATCATTGTATCATTACATTGATGTACCAGTTTCCCTGCATCTTCTTCCAGATGAATATTATCTATTCCTATCCTTTTGGAGCCAATTTGGATATATCCGTCTTTACAAAGAGGATATCTTTGCTGAGTAATCTGATAAGCTTTTGGAAGGTCAGGATAAAAATAGTTTTTTCTGTCAAACTCACTGTGTAGAGAAATTGTACAATCAGTGACAAGACCTGCTTTTACAGAAAGCTCTAAAGGCTCTTTACCAAGAAATCCAATACCGCCGGGAAACCCCGCACAAACCGGGCATACTCTTGTGTTTGCCGCACCACCGAAACTATTTTCGCAGTCGCAAAACAGCTTTTTTTCAGACAGAAGCTCTGCATGAATTTCAAGACCTATTACAGCTTTATAACTCATAAGCAAACCTCCCTTTCATACCTGTCTGCCACAGCTATGATAAATGCTTCGGAAAGCTTGGGGCCTGTAAGACATAATCCCGCAGGGGCCGATGGGCAACCACAAGGCACAGAAATCGAGGGCAGTTCTGCCATATTCGCACTTACCGTACACATATCATTTTTGTAATAACCCGCATCCCTTTCTGTTTTTTTGTCAATAGCACCCGGCCCTACAGTTGATGTGGGAGTCAGAATACAGCCGCACTTTCCAAAAAGTTCTTTATACTCTTTTTTTATATTTTCCCGTATGTACAAAGCTTTTTTATAATACTTCTCATACCCTTCTTTGCCTAAAACATAATTCCCCATCAGTATACGCTTTTTGACTTCAAAGCCAAAACCTTCTTTCCTGATGTTCTTGATATAACTGTCATAATCACTCAAATTGTCAGATTTAAGTCCATACCTTATACCATCAAACCTTGCAAGATTCGATGATGCTTCAGCGGCAGAAATGATATAATATGCCGATACTGCATATTCCAAAGACGGAATTGATACCTCTATAATTCGGGCGCCCATGCTCTTGTATACATCAATGGCATTTTGTACATTCTTCTTTATTTCCGGCTGGCAACTGTCAATAAGCTCTTTTATAATACCGATTTTTATATCTTTCAAAGGCATGCCACAAAGACGTGTAAAATCCTCAGCATCATGAATACAGGTCATATCTTTGTACTCGCCTCCTGAGATAGAAGAAAGAACATATCCTGTATCCTCTGCACTTTCGGATATGATGCCTATTTGCTCCATGGAGGATGCATATGACACCACACCAAATCTTGATACTCTGCCGTATGTAGGCTTTAGCCCTGCTACAGAACAAAATGCTGCCGGCTGACGTACAGACCCTCCTGTGTCACTGCCAAGAGAAACAGGGCAAAGTCCTTTTGCGACAGCTGCCGAAGATCCACCGGAAGAACCGCCTGCTGTTTTTTTAAGGTCATGAGGATTTTTAACCCCACCAAAATATGATGTGGTTGATGTGCTCCCCATAGCAAACTCATCCATATTTGTTTTTCCTAAAATCACAGCACCCTGAGATTTTAGTTTTGCTACAGCTTCTGCGTCATAGTCCGGGACAAAATCTTTCAGCATCTTGGACGCACAGGTAGTAAGCACTCCTTTTGTCAGGATATTATCCTTGACAGAAACAGGAATTCCGGTCATGGAAGATGCACGTCCTGATTCAATCATTTTTTGTGCCAGTTTTGCCTCATTTAATGCCTCATCTTCGCAAATAGTAATAAAGCTGTTTGTATCATCTTGTTTTATTTTAGAGATATACTCCAAAGTAAGCTCAACTGCACTTATCTCACCTTTGTCAAGCATATTTCTTAACTGTTTAAGCTTCATATTCCACCTCGCATTTCACTGACGGAACACGATAATATTCCTCTTTCAGAAAAGACGGGCCTTTAGCATTAGAGTCTTTGTCTCTCAAGGAATCCATTGTCTTTGAGGGGCTTGTTTCTTCAGTGCTGTTTCCTCCAAAGTCATCAATTTTATCAATAACCTGTTTCATTACCAGGAGTTGCTCAAGCATAGTCTGAAGTTCTTTGGAGTCATATTCAATTTTGCTGATATTATAAAGATTTATTAGCTTTTGAATATCCAACATCTTAATTCTTCTTTCTAAAAAGAGGTTGTCTACAAAACTTGTCAACAACCTCTTGATTATTTATTATTCTCCGTCAGATTTTACGGGTGTTTTATTATCATCTGATTCACTCTGTACAGGCGCTTTTGTAGGAGCCGGTGTAGATTGTGGCTTCGCTGTTGGTGCCTGAGTGGGAGCCTGAGTATGCTCAGGAGCATCTGTATTCTTCGGAGCCTCTGTCTTGTTGTTTTCAGAGCTTTCCGGCTCGCTTGTGGCAGATGCAGTCTTTTGTGGCTTGTCATCTTCATCTAAAGGTGCAACTATTTCATTTGTGCTGCCGTGAGGCTTATATCTGCTGACTCCTATATTTTCACGTCTAATTTCTTTGCCGGCAGCATCATATACTATACGTGTTGTTGTAACGCCACCACTGCCGCCTGAATGAGAAATCTTCACAGTCTTTGCAGGTTCAGGTTTAGTACCTACTATAGTAACAGTGATTTTGCCGCCACCTGTAACTGTGTCTATTCTGATTGGGTATCCTGTAGTATTTGTAAATTTAAGGTCTATACCTCCGTCGGACACTGTTGCATCCTGACCAAGCGGAACATATGATACACTCATCGAGTGATTTCTTCTCTCTACAATTTTCAAATCAGCATAGAGTGCAGCCGAATAAACTGTAGTACTTACCTGACATGTACCACCGCCTATACCGCTTACTGTCTGACCATTCTGGTATTCAGGTGCTGATTTAAATCCATTTGCCACAGTACGTCTTCCAACTGTTGCATTAAATGAGAAAGTCTCGTTTGGCAAAATTATTTTGCCGTTTATTCTGCCTGCTGCATTAGCGACATTAGAGCCTCTGTTACCTCCTGCTGCATATCTGGTTGTGTATGTGGACAAGGTTCCATTGAAAAGCTTTGCTTCAAGGTCTTTTTTATGCATCTTGGCAGGTGTGGATTTTACAAACACTTCCACTTCGCCTGCGCCTACACGAATTTTAGAAAGCAGAGATTTGCTCTTTTCTTTGTCAAGCTCTCTTCCGTCCTGAGAATCCAGAACTACCACTTTGCCATTCTCCAAAGCATATGATGCATCCTTTGGCTCAGCATTCACAAGCTTTTCTAAAAGAGACATTGTCATCTCTTCCGGCTTTGTAGTGTAAAAAGTAACACTTATAACATTTGAATCTGATTCTAAAAGGGCACTCTCTATCTGGTCCATTACAGGAGAGGGGTCATTGTTGTAACCTTCTGTACCGGGTACTACAAACACTCTGCCCTCTTCGTCTACTCTGATGCTG
>JAZUOB010000015.1:0-1652 GCA_045604425.1 Clostridia bacterium | reverse complement strand
ACACCTGCTGCATCTGCTCGAAAGTAGTGCGTGAAATATATGCGTCAGGATTAGCAACTCCGTCCTCAGAAGGTCTCCAGCGGTTAACTACTGTAGGGATCTTTGAATACTCGAAGTTAACAAAGAAGAAGAGTTTGTTCTTCACAATCGGTCCGCCGAGAGTGAAACCGTAAGTAGTTGTCCTGTCCTTGTCACGTGCACTTGCGTCAAGCTGACCGGCAGCAACGTCACCACGCATGTTCTCGTTGCGATGGTAGATGTATGCAGTTCCCTTGAATGTGTTTGTACCTGACTTTGTGATAGCATTCACACCACCACCTACGAAGTTTGTCTGACGTACATCATAAGGAGAAATAACCACCTGTGCCTCTTCAATCGCATCAAGCGAGATCGGATTTCCACCACCTGGAAGTTTCTCGCTGAGTCCGAAGTTATTGTTGAAGTTAGCACCGTCGACAGTAAAGTTTGCAGTACGACCGTCCGCACCGGCAAAGCTCATGTCATTACCGCCATATGGTGAAAGCTTGGTCATATCAACGATGCTGCGGCTTACAGTAGGGAGGGTCTCCATCTGATAGCTTGAGATGTTGGTTGCAGCACCTGTCTTCTCAGTAGCGAACTTAGATGCAGCCTGACCGATGACAACAGCCTCAGTAAGCATTTCCTTATCCTCATTCATCTCAGCGTTGAGAGCATATGGCTCACCGAGCTGGAGGACAATACCAGTATTGATGACTGTCTGATAACCAAGGCAGGAAATCTCCACCTTGTAAGGACCACCGCTACGCATACCGTTGATAGTATAGCGGCCGTCTTCATTGGTAACTACGCCATAGACTGTTCCGGATGGTTCATGGGTAGCCACAACAGCTACGCCAGGAACCGGTTGACCGGCGTTGTCCACAACAAGTCCACCAAGTGATGAGGTTGTAATCTGCGCAAAAGCAGAAACAGCCACAAACATTGCTGCAAATGCAGCAATAAAACACTTAATTGTTTGTTTCATAACGTTTTAGTTGTTTTGTAATTGGTTTTATCCGGCAAAGATAGCATAATTTCAAGAGAAAACGAATTTTATATAGGGTATGTTTAAGTCATATATATGACATTTTCGATTTGATAATGAGAGGGTATTTAGTGATTTCAAAAGATTTTTCGGCAGTCCCTATTGCATATTGAAAAATTTGACTATCTTTGCGCCCCGAAATGAGAATGTGGACAGATTTGGCTGCTTGCAACCACAATAAAAAATGCTAAAATGTTGACAATGGTCATCACTTGATGGCCGCTTTCATATCAATGTTTTGTGTTTTTGTGACGGCTCCGCATTCATGTGGGGCTTTGTTTTTATATACCAAGGGCGCAGAAATGAAGAAATATAAAAATTGATAAAAAAGAAGTATGAATTATTTATTTACATCAGAATCAGTTTCTGAGGGACATCCAGACAAGGTATCGGACCAGATTTCCGATGCGATACTTGACGAGTTCCTCCGTCAGGATCCGGAAGCGAAGGTTGCATGCGAGACTTTCTGCAGTACCGGACTTGTGGTAGTGGGCGGCGAAGTACGTTCGGAAAACGCTTACGTTGACATACAGACCACCGCCAGACGTGTGATCAACAAGATAGGTTACAACAAGGCAGAATATAT
>JAZUOB010000014.1:0-6288 GCA_045604425.1 Clostridia bacterium | reverse complement strand
CCCTCAGAGCCGTATTTGAGCATAGTACCCATAGCTGTATCAGCATTGACATTCGCATTTTCACGTTTTATATCACTGTCAGCAGCTTCTTTAAATGTAATATCCTCATAAATCTTCATAAGGTCAGACTTCATATTACGTCTTTTTGTACGTTCTGATCTATATACTATATACGCCTTAGCAATACGAACATGCCCATTTTCAATCAATACTTTTTCTACTGTATCTTGTATTTCTTCTACAGTAGGCTGCTGAAGCTGATTCTCCTCCAACTTGCAAAGTACCTTCTCTGCCAGAAATCTTGCGTATTCTGTATTTTCTCTATGAGTTGTAGCAATAAAAGCCTTATCTATTGCATTAACTATTTTATTGATATCAAATTGTGCCTGTCTTCCGTCGCGCTTTACAATAGTGTTTACCATTGTACTCATCTCCTTTTGTATCTCTTCCAAACAAAAAATATACGGGTTTACATAACTACATCTTGTGTTGTTATGTTGCCCGTATACAATTATAGTACCTATATATAGTGTTGTCAATAGGAATTTGCATTTGTAATATTAGATTAAATTTCATGTAATATTGATTGTTTTAGCAAGGATTTTCCTATGTTTTTTATGTTACAAAATTATTTTTTGGCCTTTTTATTTTTGTTTTTACGGCAAGGCTCATGAAATCCGGGATAAATTTTACCTATACCTATTTCAAATTTTTCCTCAAGAGCATCAAGGTTTTTTATTTTATAATCTTCTATAATGCGCAGCAAAACCTGTGCACAGGCATATGCATCATCACAAGCTTCATGGTGATTGAAGCATATACCCAATGAATCACCAAGATTATTGAGTTTATGGCTTGGGAGCTCAGGATACGCTTTCTGCGATAATTTGACAGTACACAAATACTTAAATGTAGGATACTCAATATTATACATATCAAGCACAGCCCTGAGTGCCCCAATATCAAACTGAGCATTGTGAGCGATGATAATTTTATTTTCAAGATATGGTTTTATTTCCCCCCACAGTTCATCAAAAGTCTTTTCATTTTCAACATCTTCCGGATGTATACCATGTATAAGAATATTATATTCATTGAACTCAAAAGGAATTGGCTTTATCAAAAATTCACACCTATGCACAATCCGGTTGTTTTCAACAACACATATTCCCATACTGCATATACTGGAATATTTTGATGTAGCTGTCTCAAAATCAATTGCTGTAAAATCCACTGTATCACTTCCCGTTCGTTTCTTTGAAATAAACAATCAATACCGATATATCTGCAGGAGAAACTCCGGATATTCTGGATGCCTGCCCCAAAGATTTAGGCTTGATTTGAGCAAGTTTTTGTCTGGCTTCAATTCGGAGTCCGTACACTCTGTCGTAATCAAAGCCATCCGGTATTTTATAGTCCTCCATTTTTGAAAACTGTTTTACTTGCATTGTCTGACGTTTGATATATCCGTCATATTTTATTCTTATTTGCACTTGTTCGGATACATCACAAGGAATACGAGGTCGGCCTTTATCAACAGGTGCAAGCTTGTCATAATCAAGCTGCGGTCGCTTTAATAGCTCCGAAAGCTTGATGCCGGATTTTACCTTTGCAGTATCGTATTTCTCAAGAATTTGATTAACCTCACTTGGGGAAACAGAAACAGACTCAAGCCTATGTATTTCTTCTTCAATCATCTTCTGCTTTATATGAAATTTTTCATAACGCTCATCAGTTATCAAACCGATTTTATGACCAATCGGTGTAAGTCTTTCATCGGCATTATCCTGACGAAGCAAAAGTCTGTACTCCGAACGCGACGTCATCATTCTATATGGCTCATTTGTTCCCTTTGTAATCAAATCATCAATCAAAGTACCGATATAACCATCTATTCTCTGTAGAATCATAGGATCTTTGCCTTGAAGCTTCAAAGCTGCGTTTATACCCGCCACCAGACCTTGTGCAGCCGCTTCTTCATAGCCGCTGGTACCATTAAACTGTCCAGCCCCATAAAGCAGAGGAAAATCTTTAAACTCCAACGTAGCATAAAGCTGCAAAGGGTCACAGCAATCATATTCAATAGCATATGCAGGACGCATAATCTGGACTTTCTCAAGTCCTTTTATCGTCCTTAGCATTTCAAGCTGTATATCTTCAGGTAGTCCTGTACTGATGCCCTGGGCATATACCTCTTCTGTGTCAAGACCCATAGGCTCCATAAATAATTGGTGCCTGGTTTTATCTTTAAAACGCATTATTTTGTCTTCTATTGAAGGACAATATCTTGCTCCAACACCGTCAACCTTGCCGCTGTACATAGGAGCAAGGTGAATATTCTTTCTGATTATATCATGAGTGTTTTCATTTGTATATGTGAGATAACACTCTTTTTTGTTTTCTAGTTCACCAGTTGTCTCAAATGAGAATGGGACAATTTTTTCATCACCCGTCTCTTTCTCCATTTGAGAATAATCAATAGTTCCTGCGTGAATTCTTGCAGGTGTCCCCGTTTTGAAACGTCTGATTTCAATCCCCATGGATTTTAAGCACTCCGACAATTCGCAAGACGGAAACATGCCGTCAGGTCCACTTTGTTTTTCCCAGTCACCAATCAGAATTCTTGACTTCAAATATGTGCCTGTAGCAATAATTACTGCTTTTACACCGTACTCCATACCAGTTTGTGTAAGAACTGATTTTATGACGCCGTCCTCAGTCTTGATAGAAACTATTTCAGCCTGTTTAATTTGCAGATTTTCTTGCCTTTCAAGACGTTTTTTTATTTCGATATGGTATCTCTTTCTGTCAATCTGGCATCTTAGTGAGTGTACAGCAGGGCCTTTACCCCGATTAAGCATTTTTGATTGTATAAAGGTTGCATCGGCAGCTTTACCCATCTCACCACCTAAAGCATCAATCTCCCTAACCAAATGACCTTTGGCGGTACCACCTATACTGGGATTACAGGGCAAATTGCCAACAGCATCAAGGCTGATTGTAAACATCACCGTACTGCATCCAAGACGTGCTGCAGCAAGCGCTGCTTCAGTACCTGCATGTCCTCCTCCTATTACCGCTATATCAAAGCATTCCATAAAACTTATTTTACCTCCGAAGATGTCTTAATAATTTTTTCAATCATTCTGGCCGAGTTAAACTCAATCGGAAATCTTATAAAACCAAATGCAATAACCAAAACAACAAGCACAGCCTCCAAAGGGTGTAAATAGTTAAAAGCTACAATCATTAAACCCGATGCAAAAATCATAAGTATAAGATTTATAGGCGCTCTTCCTAGTGACAAAAGTAAAGAATTTTTTATAAGATCTTTGAACTTACAATCGTATGTGACCATAAGCTGATATATATTGAAATGTATAAATGTATACAAAAACAAAATCAATATACAGATATACATAAGCAAAAGCCAAATCATATTATTTCCTGCAGCATAGATGCTCCAATACTGGATAATAGCATTAGATATTACAAAAAGCGTAACAAAATCAATAATCACCAGAATCATTGATTGCTTGAAATTCTCTTTTGTTTTTACAAAAAAGTCACTCAATATCCATGCATGTTCTTCTCTTGAAAAACATCTGGTGACATAAGCAAACCCTGCAGACGCTGGACCTGATCCCCAAAGCACAAATACAAACATGGTAATAAAACAGCTTATAACAAATACAGACAAATTGCTGTTAGCCTCTGTAAAGCCTTGGAGCAGCTGCTGTATATACCCACCAAAGATATATGAACTATAAAAAAACATTAAAATTAAATAAGGCAAACTGCAAAGGCAATAAAGCCAACTTATCTGGAATAGTTTAAAAATTTTTCTTCCAAGAATTTCTATATATAGAAATATTCCTTTTTTCTTAGGTGCATCTTTGCTCACACCAGGCCCCGGTTTTGAATAATTAGATGAGAACAGACCCATGATACTTTCTTCCTCTCTGGTAAAACTGATTATATTTTTCACAAAATATATTGTAACATATTTTGATTTGTGATACAATAACTTACAAGAAATATTTTATGAATAATTTATAAATTTTTGGAGCAAACATGAAATCTTTTATTATTAACAAAAATGACGCAAATCAACGCTTAGATAAATTCGTATTAAAACTCATGCCAAATCTCCCAAAATCAATGCTTTATAAAGGTCTCAGAAAAAACAATGTGCGTATAAACGGAAAGCATTGTCATGACGGTAGCGTAATACTAAAAGAGAATGATAATATCACACTTTATTTTAATGACGAATTTTTTATACAGCGCGAAGCTCAAACGTCAGATTTACCAATGCCCCGCATTGTTTATGAAGACGACAATATACTCGTGATTGACAAGCCCAAAGGACTTGTATGTCATAGCGACGAACATCAATCAGCGGACAATCTGCTTGCAAGAGTTACAAAATATCTAATTGATGAAGGAAAGTACAACCAGGAAAATGAAAACACATTTTCTCCGGCATTGTGCAACAGACTTGACAGAAACACTTCAGGTTTGATTATTGCAGCAAAAAATGCAGAAGCGCCTAGAATAATCAATACAAAAATCAAATCAAGAGAAATAGAAAAATATTATATATGCAAGTGTGAGGGCAAAATGCCAAAACAAACCGACACTCTTGAGGCTTATCTTGAAAGAGATGATAAACATGTGAGGATAAATGATAAGGCAATCGGCAAAAGAATCACTACAAAGTACACAGTACTTGAAGAAACTACCGACTCCTCCCTTTTAGAAATCAAACTAATAACCGGACGAACACATCAAATAAGAGCACATCTGGCTCATATCGGGCACCCCTTGATTGGTGACACAAAATACGGCGGTAAACAAAACAAAAACGGATATTATCTGAAAAGCTATAAAATAAAGTTTGACTTTAATACATCAGCAGGCCCACTTGATTATCTTCACAATATGGAAATAACAAAAAAGTGACTATATGTCACTTTTTTGATTTTATATCTAAAATCTGTACTCCCCAAACTCCAATAATAATCATAGCACATGACAAAAGAGAAATCATGGTAAATTTTTCGTTCAGGAAAACTGCACCGGCTGACACGGACACAACTGTAGTTATATTTGAAAAAACAGTGGTTTTCGCAACGGGCAGATGCGTATTTGCAAAATTAAGAAGCAAAAATGCCAAGACCGAGGAAACAACTCCTAAATACAAAATGGAAAATAAATATTCAGGATTTGAAAACCCAACCAATAAAACAACCGGGTCATTAAGATTTTCAATAAACGCCAGAATTCCAAAACTAAGTATGCCAACAAGCATCATAGCATATGTACGTTCAAAAGCAGAAAATTCCGAAGATATCTTTCTGCTCATAATATTATAACCTACAGAAGAAACTACTGCACCGAATAAAAGTAAAATCCCAAAAGTTTTGATACTTCCGTCAGTTTTGCCGGCATATGCCACTATTACAACACCAACTACTGATATAAGCATAAATACATATTGGAGAAAAGCAGGCTTTTCTTTAAGAATAAATATACCCAAAACCATGGATACCACAGGAATAAGAGCTATCATCACAGAAGAAAATGAACTAGTAGTCATATCAATGCCATAAGTTTCAAAAATGAAATACAAAAATGGTTGAAAGACTGACATCAAAATCAATTTCCAGAAAGAACGGTTTATTTTGAATTTAACTTTTAAGCCTAGTAGTGCTAAAGTCATGGCAAATAATGCAACCAAGTGCCTGTCGAAAATGACAACCAAGGGTGATGCCGTTTTTATCGAAATTTTGGTGAACATAAAACTGAAACCAAAAATTATCTGAGCCATCAGTGCACACAGGGTTGCTGTTGTTTTTTTTGATTTCAAAACAAACCCTCCTTTATCTTCGTAAATAATTTAAAAAAGACACCCATTGGATGTCTTTTTGTGGTGCCGATGACCGGGGTCGAACCGGTACGGGAATCTCTTCCCACGGGATTTTAAGTCCCGGGCGTCTGCCAATTCCGCCACATCGGCAATTCAACGTTGGTAATTATACCATACAAAAGTAACAATGTCAACAGCAAAAAACAATTTTTGTATTATTATTGACAATTATTACTTCATTGTTATAATATTCAATCAGATAATAATTATGCTGTTAAAAAGTGGAAATATACTAAATGGAAATTTTGTCTTCAAGATAACAAAGACTTATATATTTAAAAGACTAGCCGTAAATAAAGTTTAAATAACAAAAAACAAGTACCGGTATTTTATCGGTACTTGTTTTTTTATGTAGC
>JAZUOB010000013.1:0-2014 GCA_045604425.1 Clostridia bacterium | reverse complement strand
CTGCATATATAACATTTATTCTGCTATTGAGATTTGCTTTCTTTATATTTTCTTCGGCTATTATTTTCATCTTCTCATCAAACTCAAGGGTTGTAATATGAGATTCAGGAGATGAGTTTGCCATAAGCATTGAGGAATATCCAATTGCACAGCCTACTTCTAGAATTTTTTTTGGTTTTGTTGTTATCAAAAAAGTTTCAATAAACTTTGCAGTCTCCGGCTGTACAATGGGTACATCATTCTCTTTTGCAAACTTCTCCATTTCTAAAAACAAATCATTGTTTTTCTTAAGAACGCTCCTGATATAATCCGTCATATAAGACTGTACAATCCCGTCCTTTTCATATTCTACCATAATACAACCTCTATATTATCTTTGATTTTTTGCACCAAGATGCTCTTCAAATGTCTTTGAGAAAATATGTTTTCCGTCCGGACCAAGCACAAAATACAAAGCATCAGTTTGTGCAGGATATAAAGCTGCCAAAATACACTCTTCTCCGGGTGATGCAATAGGTCCTATTGGCAACCCATTATTTATATACGTATTATAAGGAGATTTAATCCTTGTATCTTTTGAAGAAAGAACAGGTTTTCGCTCTTTGAGTACATATTGAACAGTAGCGCAGGACTGCAGACGCATATTGGAGTTTAGTCTGTTATAAAACACACCTGCAACTATCGGACGTTCACTGCCTGCATTAGATTCACGTTCGATTATTGATGCCATTGTGATTACCTGGTCTACTGTCATACCAAGCTCTTGTGCCCTTTGGTAATACTCGTCTTTGAAGTTTTCATCAAACTCCTTAAGCATTGTATTGACTATATCTTCTGCTGTCACATGCATAGGGAAATCATAAGTGGCAGGAAAAAGATAGCCCTCTAGTTTTTGTTCTCTATCAGGGAGATTTTTTAAAAACGGATAATCATAGTCTTTCTTCAAAGCCGCAAAAAATTCATCCTCTGAAACCAAACTGGACAGACGCTGTGCTATTTCTTTAATCTCAAGTCCCTCAGGTATTACAACCTTTACACTCTCAGGGGAAGCATTTGAAAGCTCACTAAGAATTTTTTTGTAGCTCATACCCTCTGTCACGTGGATTTGGCCAGGGCGAATTTTTGTATCATAACCGCCTACTCGGGACATTACACGAAATATCAAAGGGAATCTTATGATACCTGACTGCTCCATAAGGTCGGCAGTTTGCTTCATGCCCATTCCTTCACTAATCACCACTCTGCCGCCGGTATCAACACCGTTTATATCGGTGACAGCAAATAAAGCGGTAACAAAAAGTGAAACCAGAATTACAAAAGAAACCACTATGCTTATAAGCTTTTTAGGATATTGATTTTTTTCTATTTGTATACTCATCAAATCACTCCTTCCGAGTGCGGATGTTATTTAAACTCTAGTAAATTTTTGCTTTTATAAATATAATCAGCACCGCTGAGTAATGTCAGAATTGTGGATATCCATACAAGAATATTTATTATTATAAGATTTATATTTTCACTGAAAACAGGCACTAGTATCAAAATCAAAGTAACGATAATTGCTATCATCTGCGATACTGTTTTCAACTTGCCGAAATAACTTGCTGCAATAATCTCGCCTGTACCTGCTGCTACAAGTCTTATGCCGCTTACTGCAAACTCTCTGAAGAGCACGATAATTATTATCCATGAGGAAATAAGTCCCATGTCAAGAAATACAACAAATGCAGCAGTAGTCAAAAGCTTGTCTGCCAACGGATCCATGAATTTTCCGAAAGTGGTAATCTGTCCGGTTTTTCTTGCAATCTTGCCGTCGAAGTAATCAGTAACAGATGCAATTATAAATATAAGCAAGGCAACTGCCTGAAATATTTTATTATCCACAAGTGCAAATGCCATAAAAAACGGCACCATTATCATTCTCAAAACAGTCAATTTATTTGGTGTATTCATAAAATCTCCCCTTCATCAAATCATCTTCCCTGTCAGGTCGTATAAGTCGGATCGTAGCCAT
>JAZUOB010000012.1:0-4427 GCA_045604425.1 Clostridia bacterium | reverse complement strand
CCGGCACCCTGCAAAATCCGGTTTAATTCAAATTCACTGTGCCAGTGCATGGGAACGTTATTTAATGCTTTCGGAATGTCTACTTTATAGTAGCTATAGGGAATCAGTGGGGTACTGTGCTGACGATTTTCTTTAGTTTCTCTGCTTGGTATCATATTTTTTCTCTCCAAAAGTAGGATAGTATCAGTTTAAGGTAGTATTTTTGTAGTAAAAAGGGATATTTGATTGTATTATATCATTTATTGATATTATAGACAATCAATTATGTTGTTTTAACAACAAAATTGTGTGTCGATAAAATCTACTATATGAAATATAATATACATATAGTAGAGGTGAGAGTATGAAAAACAAAAATTATGATATATGGTTGAGCATTGGTCTTAATATTCTTCATTATAGAAAAGAACAAGGTATGACTCAAATGCAACTGGCGGAGAAATCAAATATTAGCAAAAATCATATGCAGCGAATTGAAACCGCTGCCTGCTCTTGCACATTAGATACCCTTATAGATATTGCTAATGCACTGAATATACCCCTTAAAAAACTATTTGAATTTAAAGATTAAATGAAACAGAGACCTTTCCAATTACGGAGAGGTCTCTATTGTTTTATGAGCAAGTGAATTTATGTCTTTTATAAAATTTTATACTCTTTGTTTTGGCTCAAATCTGATTTCATATCCCAAAACATCCAGAATACTACATAATGTTTTTAGCGTAGGACTATTTTCTTTGTTTTCAATTCTTGATATAACTTGTTGTTTATTTCCGCTTTTTTCAGCTAATTCAGTTTGAGATAAATTCGATTCTTTTCTTATTTTCACAAGTTCAGCAAGTAACTTGTATTCATTTCTGCTTTCTTGCCATAATGCATCAAACTCTGTATCATTTTTTCTTTTTTCAATAATTTGCTCGTTTACATTAATTTGCTGATTTTCTTTGATTTCTTGTTTATGGTCTGCATCCAAATATGTTTTAAAAACCTCTAGTGAATCGGGAACATATATTGATATAGCTTTTTGTGGAGAAAATGTCACCGAATCACCACTTTTGATTTCGTATTTTTCTTCACTTGAAGATTTTACAAAAGCTTCACCTAATTTTACCTTCCACAATTCTTTGTAATTAATAGAACAAGAAAATCTTCCTTTGGCATATCGTCTAAATGTATAATCAGTAAATAGATTGTCGTCAATAGAAGAATTAGTAATATGAATTTTATCCAATTAAATCACCTCACAAATATATTAATATTCTTAAAATAAAAACTTGTCTACAAAATCACAAAACACCAACTTTTGAAAAGCTGGTGTTTTTCATTGCTTTATTTTGCACATTTTGAGCAAGGTGTAAGACCTGCATTCAGCGCATCTTCCATTGTTACGGAATAACTATTTTTTCCACCACAATTAGGGTCTAAATGATACTTTTTGCCGGTAGGGGTTCTATAATAATTCCCGTCAGCTGAGGGGTTGTTTGAGGTTGACGAATTATTTGTAGTTTTGTTGGCAGCCAACGCCTCAGATTGTGTTTCATACCATCCGACATTCTTGTAGGCAGAAACTTCTGATTTGTAGACAGTAATTGTTCTGCCGTCAGGGGCATACATTGTCTGTTGTGTTTCAGCTAATGTTCTATACCAACCAACATTTAGGTATGAACTGACTTCACTCTCTAAAACTTCTATTGTTCTTCCATCTAACGCATATAATGTAACTTTATTTTCTACTGTTTCAGCAACCTTTTCTATAGGTATCATCACAACGAAAATCATTGAACCATTTTCGCCGTAGCTTGCACCAATAAAATATCTTGGCTCAACTTCACCACTTTTTGTATATGCTATCGTTACCACACCATTAGTCGTATCAACAGTCTCTTCGGCATACTTACCCAAAACCAAAGCAGAATTATCATACAAATAGCTATAATAATCGTCGTTGCTCATATCACTATATACATAAGAGAATACTTTGAATCCATCTTGAACAGTTTCACTTAACATAGAAATATTGTAGCATCTTCCCAAATCCGGAATATCAGGATAATCTGCATAAGCATAAACATCTTTTGAACAGATAACAACCGAATTGTATTTTTGACTCCATTGAACATCCGCGCCGAAAGCTTCTGCTACATATCTTGCCGGAGCAAGAGTTCTGCCGTCAATAACAACCGGAGAAATATCCATTTTGGTTAATTGATTATTGATATACATATCCATGCTGTTTACGGTCATCTTTACAACTGTATCGCCTTTGGTACAAATTGCAGAGCTTGTATTTCCATCCCATTCCACAACCGCACCCATTTTTTCAAAAATTGCTCTTATAGGCACCATTGTTCTGCCGTTGATAATTTGAGGTTTAACATCAAAGTCAATTTTAGCAGCATCTAAATAAACACTAATTTCTCCTGTGTCTGCAGACTCAGGAAACATCATTGTTGAAAACAACATAATTGTAATCATTAAAACTGATAATACCTTTTTCATAACTTTTCCTCCATTTGTAATTTGTGCCAATAATTATATCATACTACACTCATATTTTCAATGCTAAATGGTATTTTATATATTTTTAATATGACGACACCCTCATAGGACAATCATCCTTTGAGGGTGTTGTTTTAGCGTGTTCTCTTTGTTTGGTCGTAAATTGGTCGTAAATTCTGTCATCCAATCCTTAAAAACCGCATAACTACGCCATTTATTTATCAAGTGTCTTCATTGTTGGGAACAAGAGGACGTCTCTTATTGCTGCGGCGTCGGTTAATAGCATACACATACGGTCGATACCGAAGCCGATGCCGCCTGTTGGAGGCATACCGATTTCAAGTGCTCTCATAAAGTCTTCATCAGTTGTATTTGCTTCTTCGTCGCCCAAAGCCAAAAGCTCTTCCTGAGCCTTAAATCTTTCTCTTTGGTCTATTGGGTCATTAAGCTCTGAATATGCATTTGCCATTTCCCAGCCATTCATAAAGAACACAAATCTTTCTACATAGTCGGGGTTTTCAGGCTTTTTCTTTGTAAGAGGTGATATTTCAATGGGGTGGTCCATAACAAAAGTAGGCTGTACAAGGTGCTCCTCTGCATACTCTTCAAAGAAGAGGTTCAGGATATCGCCTTTTTTGTGATGAGGTTCAAACTCTACATGATGCTCTTTCGCAACAGCTTTGGCTTCATCTGCTGTGCTGATTTTGTCAAAGTCTACACCTGCATATTTCTTGACAGCTTCTACCATAGTAATTCTTTCAAATGGTTTGCCAAGGTCCATTTCTATGCCATTGTATACAATCTTTGTAGTGCCAAGTACTTCCATGGCAACATGGCGATAAAGGTTTTCTGTAAGGTCCATCATGCCGTGATAGTCTGTATACGCCTGATAAAGTTCCATAAGAGTAAATTCGGGATTATGACGTGTGTCAAGTCCTTCATTTCTGAATACTCTGCCGATTTCGTATACTTTTTCAAGTCCGCCAACGATAAGACGCTTCAAATAAAGTTCAAGTGAAATTCTAAGCTTGAAATCTTCGTCAAGAGCGTTAAAATGTGTCTGGAAAGGACGAGCTGCAGCTCCGCCTGCATTTGATACAAGCATTGGAGTCTCAACTTCAAGAAAGCCTTGGTTTGTAAGATAGCTTCTTATAGCAGCAATGATTTTTGAACGCTTTATAAATGTATCTTTTACATCCTTATTCATAATAAGGTCGATATATCTTTGTCTGTAACGAAGGTCTGTATCAGTCATGCCGTGAAACTTTTCAGGAAGGGGCAAAAGTGATTTTGAAAGAAGTGTGATTTTATCTGCTCTTACGGAAACTTCGCCTGTCTGTGTGGTAAACACTTCACCTTCAGCGCCTATGATATCCCCGATATCCAGCTTTTTGAATCTGTTGTATTCCTCTTCTCCAAGAGCATCCTTTTTTACAAACAATTGTATTTGTCCGTCAATGTCCTGGATATGCACAAATCCAACCTTGCCCATACCTCTTTTTGACATTATTCTGCCGGCAACAGTGACGCTTTGGCTGTCAAGGGGAGAGATTTTGGCAACAACTTTTTTCTCTTCGCCTCGAACATTTATTGTGCGCTCCTCGGTTGTGCAGTTTTCCAGAAGGTCTTTTGAAGTATGAGTTCTGTTATATTTTGTAATTTCAAAAGGGTCGCGATTATCGTTTTGAAGGTCAAAAAGTTTGTCGCGTCTTACCTGTAAAAGTTCTGACAATTCCTGTGTGTTGTTTTGATTGTTTTCCATGGTTTTTCCTCCATTTATAATAAAACTACCTTATATTATATAACAAACTGTTTTATTTTACAAGAAATTTATTGAAAATTATAAAAATATCGGCATTCTATGCAGTATTTCAGTGATTATATGTAAGAAATTAAGCAAAACTATTCCCAAAACCAATAAAAATATA
>JAZUOB010000011.1:0-4168 GCA_045604425.1 Clostridia bacterium | reverse complement strand
CTTGTCATGTGCAATCATCGCAATATTCACAGTTACTAACCCCCCAATTTCTCAATATTTTTTGAAAATTCTTTTTTTTCTCATTGTAAATCCGGACTTTTTCTTCTCAAGTTTAATAATAGGAATATCCTCTCCCATAATGCGTCCTGCTATATTAGAAAAAGCCGTAAATGCCACTGATGTACGATCAGCTGTGCTTTGATTTATAAGTTCTGTATCATATGGAACTATACCGAGTATAGACACACCCAAAAGGTCTACTATATCGTCTAAATTCCACATAACTCCTTTGCTCATAAGAACAGGATCAACACCATTGACAATAAGTCTGATGTCTTCTATGTTATTTTTTTCAAACAAATCAATACATCTGTCTGCATCACGTATAGATGCTATGTACGGCTGTACTACAATGTATGCTTTATCACATACACTAAGTGGTATTGAAAGCTCAAGACCTGCCGGGCAATCCATTATAACATAATCAAAATCCTGCTTAACGGTATTACAAAACTCTGCAAACTCTTCGCACTGGATATATTTGCCTCCGCGTGACTGGGAAGCCGGAAGAAAATACAAGTTCTCATATTGTTCAAAGCTTATCATTGCCTCCCGAGCACTGACACGGCCGTCTACACAATCCAGAACATCAAATACTACTTCATCCTGTACACCGAGTGTCAAATCAAGATTTCGAAGTCCAAAATCAGCATCAATAAGCAACACTTTATTGCCTTTTTTTGCCAAATATTCACCCAAGCCGGCTACTACTGCAGTTTTGCCAACTCCGCCTTTTCCGGAAGACACAGCTATTATCTCTCCCATAAGAACCTCCGACAATCTAAAATTTCTTCCACGCATAGCATTGTACCACAATTTTTAACATTTGTCTATAATTTTACAAAATTTCCTCAATACAAATTTCATCTTTTAGCAAATACGCCATTTTAGGAAGACTTTCTTGTGCATTTTCATCAAATTCAATATTTACGCCACAAAGGCTAACAGACTCAGGTAAAAATGCAGTTGCAACCACGTGAGATGACAAATCCATAGAACTGCCACACACCACTTTTCCGGACAATCTGCCCATTATGTACACACTTCCCGTAGCTTCAACCTGAGCCCCTTTATCCACGTTCCCAACAACCAACAAATCACCAGCAATAGTAATGTGTTCACCGGATGCTATACTACCAGTAAAAAGCTTTACATCATATTTGTGGGGCTTCAACACTCCTTTTCTGCTTTTTAAGGCCCCCTTTGAAGCCTCTGCTGTCTTTATCAGCTCCTGCATAAACTTTTCGCCTTTATCGGTATGGTTTTTGGATATAATCTCAGGTGGCTCTGCCATAACTTCCTGACGAAATACTATATTTGCTTCAGGAAAAACCGTATTCATAACTGATGTTATACGAAGCTTATCTGCTTTAGACATATCTCTGCCAAACACAAACACATCGCACTCACCTTTGAAAAAGCCTTTTGCACTTTTGATTTTTTCTCGAAGACAATCAAGTATCTCATTGATTGAGGAATCAGCATCCAGAAGCATATTTACCCCTCCGGCTGTTCCTTTTAAAGTCACACAATCTTTGGCTGACATAAGCTACACTTCCCTTTTATAAATTATCTGAAATAATAATCAAAAACATCTTTTACAACATACGCAGCATTTGCACCGCTAACGCCGTGCTCTAAAACAACACATACCGCTATTTCAGGTGATTTGAAAGGTGCAAATGCTACAAAAAGAGCATTGTTGGCTTCACCTTTTCCTACTTGCACCGTTCCGGTCTTTCCGCCCACCTCTACATGATAATCTTCAAAAATCGATTTTGCAGAGCCTTCTTCTATAACATTTTTCATGCCTTCGTGCACTGCTTTTAAATTTTTGGAGTCAATGTCTATTTTATCGACCACTGTAGCTTCAGGCTCTTCAATAATGGTTTTATCTATAGTCGAAACAACAGATTTTATAATGTTTAATTTGTACTTTGTGCCACCGTTTGCGAGAATTGATATATAGTTTGCAAGCTGCACGGGTGTATACTGCTGTATGGATTGTCCGATTGATGCCTGAAGAGTATCTGCACCGTACCAACCGGAGTACTTATTGTCCTTAAAAAAATTTTTTTTAGATTTAGGAGATGCCAAAGTTCCTTTTGCTTCTTCTACAAGGTCTGTGCCGGTATACTCACCAAACCCAAATTTTTGTGCCATTTTATTTATATTGTCTATACCGGTTATTCTTCCTATTTCATAAAAGAAATAATTACATGACTTTTCTATAGCTCCAAGAACATTGATTTTTCCGTGTGTTGTATTTTTTTCTGACCACACCCAACATCTTGGTCTGTAATCATCATAATAACTGTATACTCCCATATCCTCTATAAGAGTATCAGGCGTAATCACTTTGTTTTCAAGAGCTGCCAGTGCTACCAAGGGTTTGAAAGTTGAACCGGGAGAATACACACCGCTTACAGCTCTGTTTAAAAGAGGAAGACTTTTGTCCTCTATCAAATAATTATAATTTGCGCTGATGTCTTCTGCGCTGTAAGTGGGATAAGAAGCCATAGCAAGTATTTCTCCGCTGTTTACGTCAAGGACTACAGCCGCACCGCCAGATATGCTTCCGCCATTTTTAAGACTTACAGTTTTGATCACATTATCAAGTGAATTCTCAAGGACTTTTTGCATTTCAAAATCTATGGTGAGCATAACACGGTTTCCCTGCACTGTATCTTTTGTGTCGTCTCCCTGATACCCGTCTTCTCCTCTTAAATATGACTCTGCAAGTTTTTCTGCTCCTTGCTTTCCAATATATTCATTCATTCCATATCCTAAAGGTTTATATTTTATATATTCCTTCTGGGAAATACGTCCCACTGTGCCTAAAACGTGAGTTGCATACCCTTCATTCAGATATGTCCTTTTATATTTGCAAACAATATCTGCACTTTGACAGTCTTTAAGCTCTCGGCGGATTAAATCCACTGATTCGTCCGGTATTTTTCCTGAAATATCTACAGCACCACTAAATATCTCTTTTTCATACTTATATCGTATGCCGATTAAATCTAAATTTGCATCCACTCCATACTTTGACACAGCATCATCCGGAAGTGTATAACTTAGCGGTATATTGTATTTTTTTAATACAGTTATAATCTTCTCTATTTCCCTGTCAAGCTCATCATCAGTATATGAATTTTTGTAAAGGCATAAATTATATTCCGGAGTATCTGTAACAAGGACACGTCCGAATCTGTCTGTAATATCTCCTCTTGGCGCCTTTGACACAAAAGTAGATACAGTTTTATCAATTGATGCTTTTTTATATTCTTCTCCACGTATAATCTGTAAATAAAAAAGTCTAAGACAAATGCACACGAAAGCAGCAATAATGATAATATATATTACCTTTATTCTGCCTGTCAAATCAGTCACTCAAAATACCTCTTTCAAAACCAAGACTTCTTTTGCATCCAACAGATGCGGATAATATATAATACAAAAGGCTATTATAAATCACAGATAAAAATATGCCCTCTGAAAATGATGAGAAAATAAAACACTCTATTATCTCATACACAAAAAAGAACAAAGGTTGTAATATTTTATTTATTTTTTTATCCTTTAAAGTATAGATAATTATAGAGTAGTATGACACAGCGAGCATACATCCTATAAAATCACAATCACCAAAAGCACACATAGATAATGCTGATATTATACATACCGGTACAATCACCGTTTTGTTATAAAACCGCCCGGTACAAACACCTGAAAATATTATCAATATTTCCGGTGATATTCCGGTTATATATAAAACCACCGAGATTATATACCAAAAAAGAATTTTCAACATATTATCTGACCACAAGAACTTCATCTAAAGAATGGATATTTGCATATGGCTTGACAAGTGCATATTTTTCCAAACCGTCATTATAAAGAGCCGTTATTTCGCCAACCGCAATCCCTTCCGGAAAAACATCTCCCACAGTTTCCAAAGAGTCTCCCATATGCACATCAAAATTCTCATCAAAAATTTTCAGCTTGCAATGTTTTTTTGAATAGGGCAAAAGCACACCCAAATATCCATTTCTTAAAATGCGGACACTTATACAAAAATCATCGGACAAAAATGTATCTACAAGAC
>JAZUOB010000010.1:0-5210 GCA_045604425.1 Clostridia bacterium | reverse complement strand
TAGCAATACTGTGCAGGTTCAAGTCCTGTTATCCGCACCACGTCGAAGCAAAGTTCGCTTTGCTTCGACTTTTTTATACAAAAAAACGAACGTCAATCTTATAAAAAATTGACGGTCTTCTTTGTATACAACTTTCTACATATGCCTCATGGTGTGATTTAATATAAAAGATTCACATTCTTCAAGCGGCAAAGCCTTTGAATAGTACCAGCCCTGAACAAAATCACAGCCTGATTCTACTATAAGGTTGTTTTGTTCTTCTGTTTCTACGCCTTCACATATTACTGGCATATCAAGTCTATGAGCAAGCGCAACTATGCCTGAAAACAGCGCTTTTCCTCTTTGTGTATTGGTTTTGAGTAAAATATCACGGTCAATTTTAACCACGTCTATAGGATAATCACAAAGATTAGCCAAAGATGTATAGCCGCTTCCCAAGTCATCAAGATAAACCTTGAATCCTAATTCTTTGCAAAGCATAACATTTCTTTTGGCAGTTTCCAAATCCTTTTCAATGGCATCTTCTGTTATTTCAATCGCCAGTTTTGTCTTGTCAAAATCGTAGCTTCCGGAAATCTTTTTGAGTTTATCTATAAAATCATCTTCAGAAAGAGTTATTCTTGTAAAGTTACAGGAAATGGAAATATCTTTATACTCTGTATTATTCCATTTCTCCAACTGACGACAAGCAAGGTTAAACATATAAAAGTCATGCTTGCTGATAAGACCTGAAAGCTCCATATGCTCTATATAGCACCCAGGTCCTATAATCCCTTTTTCAGGGCTATCCCATCTCGAAAGTGCTTCTCCTGAAACAATCTTTTTGGTTTGGCTGTCAACTATAAACTGCAGATACATATTAAACTCATTATTTTCGAGACCGCTTAAAATGTTTTCTGTAATTTGTTTATCCATTTTCTCTGCTATCTCCTTATACTAATTCATTTCCTTTATAAAAGCTGCCTGTTTTTTGCTTTTAGTTATTGATGAAATTATGTATTTCGGTCTACCTTTGATTTCCTCATAGATGCGTGCAATATAGTAGCCTATTATACCGAGGCTTATCATAATTATACTTCCTATAAAAATAGTTATAATTATAACCGTTGTCATACCTTCAAGCGCTCTGCCCACTATCTTATCGATAAGTGCCCAAACTCCAAATATAACTGATATTATAAGCATCACAAAGCCAAGAACTGTTACAGTCTGCATTGGTGCTGTAGAATATGATGATATATTTGAAAGTGCATATTTTATAAGTCCGGCGGCTGACCATTTAGACTCACCGTCTACCCTGTCTTGAACATCATACTCAACTGTCGCCTTTTTATATCCTACCCAATATGATATTGCTCTGAAAAAACCTTTTTCAGGCATTTTATTAAGCACATCAATTACCTTTCTGTCCAAAAGTTTGAAGTCCGATGAATTGGCCATATCAAACCCTGCCATACGGCTGATAAGAGAATAGAAAAATTTTGCACCCATGCTGTACATCTTTTTTTCTTGTCCCCGCTGCCTTTTTATCCCTTCAACAATCTCATACCCTTGCTCCCACAAATGATACATTTCGATTATCTTCTCCGGCGGGTGTTGCAAATCGCAATCAATCACAACTGCACATTTGCCCTGTGCTGCAGCAAGGCCTGCTGATATAGCAGATTCCTTGCCAAAGTTTCTGGAAAAATGCAGTCCTGTTATATTTTCTTTTTCTAAAGAAAGCCTGTTTATTACTTCGAAAGTATCATCAACAGAACCGTCATCTACAAAAATAAATTCGCTTTCGATATTATTTTCTGCTAAAAGAGAATATATTTCGGCATATACATGCCTGATACATTTTTCTTCGTTGTACGCAGGAATAATTACGGATAACATAAAATCACCTTACTATTTATCAAATAATGTTTCTAATTGTGTGACAGGCATCGGGCGATAAAAATAATATCCCTGCAGCATATCACATCCGGCATCCACTACTGTTTTTTTGTGCTCTTCGGTTTCTATACCTTCACACAAAGTCTTGAATCCTAAATCGTGGGCAATTTTGATAATATTTTTTAGTATGAGAAATCCCTTTTCATTTATTGCATTTTGGGTAATGGATTTATCAATTTTTACAATACTTATATCAAGCTCGGATAAATCACCGAAACTTGTATATCCCTTTCCAAAATCATCTAAAAGTATCAAAGCACCTTTTTCTTTTAGCTTGGCAAGATTTTTTGTCATTATGGCTTTTTCATTCTCGTTTAAGCTCTTATCTTCAAGAACTTCAAGAGCAATACAGGAATAATCAATACCATATTTCTCAACTGTTTTTATTATATTGTCAGCTAAGTTCGGGTCGCTCAGAGTATATCTGGAAAAATTGATTGTATAAACATACTTGATACGACTATCTTTATCGCTTGCAATCCATTTGCAATTCTTTTCGAATATATAATAATCAAATTTTTCATTTAAGCCCACATTATTAACAGCCGAAAGAAAACTATGGGGGGTCAGGACGCCTTCAGTTTGAGAATTGAGCCTAGATAACACTTCTGCTCCTATAATTTTCTCTGTTTTTGCATCCAAAATCGGCTGATACTCAAGGAAAAATCTATTGTTATCAATCTCATTTTGTATATTATTCTCAATTTTGATTTTTCGTTCAAACTCTTTTCCGTTTGAGCTGTCCCACCTTGAGTATAAAACATCTTTATGCTCTGCAATACTGCATGCTTGTTTTGCCCTTGCCAAAGCAGTTTTGAATGATACATCTGTTGAACTGGTGAGGTGATATCCAAAATTTATTTGGACAACGCCTACTGCATTGTTACTTTGAAATATTTCATTGATTTCATCAAAGCATTGTTCAATACATTTATTTATTTCGTCCGGCTCCTGATAGTTTAAAACAACAAAATTCTCTTTGCCGTAAAGTGAAATCTCTCCATCGGTTGAAAGAGAAAAATGGTTTAGCAAAACTTTTTTGATTTGCACATACATTCTGATTGCTTTTGATTCTGAATACAGCCTTTTCATACTGTCAAGTGATATTGAAATATATACAATTGAACGGTTTTTTGCAGAAACTCCCGCTTTTTCAAAATCGTTTTGTATTTTGCCTATCCCACAAAAACTTTTCTCCGATGTGCCTTTTGCTGTTTTTACAGATTTCATTGTAAAGTACAGTCCTATAAGCCCCATTACGAGAAAAATTATTACAAGAATAGTTATAATCACATAAGGATATTCAAAAATTTGCATTTTATAAACTCCTGCCACTTATTTTTCGAAAATTGGATACTCCTTTGTTCCGGCTGTCTGCTTAAGACCCATATCATTTGCAACCCTGACACATTTTTCTATATCCTTTTTGGCAGTTTTTTTTCTTCGGATTATTTCCTTTGCCAAAAATAAAGGGTTGAAAATGAGCATAGCCTTAAGAACATCAGCCTTTTGTATGCCATTTCTTTTGTACTCGGCTAAAACTTCAAAGAGTGCATAGTCTATGGCGTTATTGTCAAAGGTTTTAGCTTTGACGCCCTTTAACCATTTTGCATATTTAATGAATTTATTTATATCTGCATTTTCTTTGAAATAGATACCGCTGATATAAAACTTCTCAACATCTTCATCCATTTCACAAAAGAGTGCCTCATAATATTTTTTCTGTATTTTCAAAACTTCCGTATGCTGCCTGTCTAAAGTAGTGCTTGTGATTTGCTTGTCATGAAGACGATATATCAAAAGGCACTCCGGAAGAATCTCTATTTTCTGATTTTGCATCACCATTCGTGTCCATAATTCCAGGTCTTCAGTACAGGTAAGGGTAGTATCATAATTGATATTTTTTATAACTTCTGCCCTGGCAATAACTCCCGGATGCAATATAGGATTTGCTACCAAAAGCAATGCTTTCAAAGCTTCATTATCACATCGTCCACCTGCACCGCCTGATGCATATACCCCGTTTTTGACCGTCATAAACCTACAGGATGATAGTGCAATATCACTGTTTTCTTCCATAAATTTATATTGTTTCATAAATCTGTCAGGCAGGCAAATATCATCTGCGTCCATTCTTGCTATGTATTTGCCGCACGACAGAGAAATTGCCTTGTTGAGAGAGCTGGGAAGCTTAAGATTTACTTCATTTGTATACACCTTTATTCTTTCATCCATACGGGAGAAATCAGCAAGGATTTTATCTGTACTATCTGTAGAACAATCGTTTATAATAATAAGCTCCCAGTTTTTGAAAGTCTGATTTATAACACTTTCTACAGCTTCTTTAAGATATGTTTCGCCGTTATACACGCTCATTATTACTGAAATTTCAGGCTTCATAAAACGACCTCCTTTTTAGTAAGCTTCTTATAACCTTGCACATGTTAAGAAAATAAAAAGCAATCTTATAATATCTCTTCTTCATAAGAAATACTGATATTCGGCTTTTTATTGAGATATTTTCAAATTTTGCAGACATGATTTTTTCATCATGCAATGAATTTATGATTTTTGCTTTGATGTCCTCGATACTTTTAAAGTAGTTACCTTCAGCTGCGGACGCTAATATTGTAAAACACATAAAACAGGAATAGCGACAAAGCTGCTCTTCAAAATCATCCACTTTTTTTGCGTCCATTTTGTATATCTCATTTATAACATCTTCTAAAAGATTTATTTGCTTTGTATTAAACTCCTTTGACAGTGAGTCTTCTCTTACCGTATACAAATACGCTTCTTTTTTGCTTATGTATACACTATGGGCATGAAGATAACAAGGAACTGTACAGCATAAGTCTTCACCCAGGGATATTTTTTCGCTGACAGCAAGCTGAAGGGGTGTGATAAGTTCTCTTTTTACCGCCTTGCCCGACAAATAATAAGATATATGATTCATATTCTTATCCATCAAAATTCTTGGATAAATATATTTTGTAATATTTTCGCCTGAGTATAGTCTTTCATCAAGTCCGTCATTTGTCATATTAACTGTGTGACCGTTTTTTACCCATTTATATGAAAAAGATACTATTTCGCAATCTGTGTCTTTTATTATCTTGTATGCATATTCCAGAGTGTCATTTTCGATAAGGTCATCCGAATCAAGATTAAATACATAGTCGCCGTCTGCAACCTTTATTCCTGCTCTTCTGGCACTGGCAAGGCCGCCGTTGGTCTTATGTACAACCTTTATACGCTCATCCTTTTCT
>JAZUOB010000009.1:0-9319 GCA_045604425.1 Clostridia bacterium | reverse complement strand
ATACCCAATCTATCATACTGCTTGCCCTCAACCCAAGGCTCGAGATGTATAATCATATCAATGCTCTCTGTGTTCTTTACAGCACCCATACCAAATATTTCTTTGATATCCACAATACCGATGCCTCGAAGTTCCACAAAGTGACGGATAATATCAGGGGATGTACCAACTAAAGTCTTGTTTGAAACTCTCTTGATTTCCACTGCATCATCTGCTACAAGTCTATGTCCTCGTTTTACAAGCTCTATTGCTGTTTCACTCTTGCCTACACCACTTTCGCCCATAATTAGTATACCTTCGCCGTATACTTCAACCAATACGCCGTGACGTGTTCTTCTTGGAGCTATCTCCACATTAAGATAGCTGATAAGTGCACTCATGAAAGCAGATGTCCCTTGTTCTGTACGAAGAATTGTTCTGTTGTGCTTCTCAGCTGCTGCCAGCATCTCCGGAAATACGCGTATATCTCTTGTAATAATAATTGCAGGAAATTCAAAGCTGAAAAATTTATCGCATATACGCCCGCGTTCTTCCCTTTCAAATCTTTCAAGATATGTGCATTCTACTTTACCTATAACCTGAAGACGTGATGTGTCAAAATAATCAAAAAAACCAGCCATTTGAAGTCCCGGTCTGTTCAGGTCGGAAGATGATATCAAAATCTTGTCTATATCTGAAGATTCATATACTCTTTCAAGCTGAAAGGTCTCTATAATTTTATTTAATCCTATTTTGAATTCGCTGTTTGCCATTCGAAATTCCCTCCGTTTATTCTGGATTGTCACAATCCATTAGCACGCAAATCATCCATTGTATTTATTATACTATACTTCTTTAGATTTTTAAAGAGGAATTATCAATTTTTTTAAAAAAAATATATAGAATTTTTTTGGGTTTTTCAAAATTATATGTGCAATTCTATGTATTTTCGGGAAAAGACACCCAATTTAGAAAAAAATTTGTCAAAATGCTTGCTTTTTTAAAAAAGATGTGTTAAAATCATCTTTGTTATCTATGAATTGTATTATCTGGAGGTGTAATAAATGGCTAAATGCGAAATATGCGGTAAGGGTGTTACTTTCGGTATCAAGATGAGTCACTCACACAGAAGATCAAACCGTACATGGAAGCCCAACGTTAGAAAGGTAAAAGCAGTTGTAAACGGTTCAGTTAAATCAGTTTACGTATGTACTCGTTGCCTTCGTTCAGGTAAGGTTGTGCGCGCTGTCTGAAAACAAATTGTTTGACAATTGCAGCTTGGCCTATAATGGTCAAGCTGTTTTTTCGTGTCTTTTTGGCAAAATATGTTTTCAATAAGATTAAATTTGTGTGTTTTTTTAAAGCACTACTTTACATTGTATAAATTTATGGTATAATGTATTTGTATATTACACTCAAAAATTATTGCACACAAAAGAGGTGTAGCTAATGGAGAAACTTATAATCAAAGGCGGTAATCGCCTTATGGGTACTGTTGAAATCAGCGGAGCAAAAAATGCCGCTGTAGCTATAATTCCCGCTTGTATTCTTCTTGATAATAAATGTAGACTCGAAAACCTTCCTGATATTCAGGATACAAAGCTTTTTGTCAAGATTTTGAAACAGCTGGGTGCAGACGTGAAATATATTGATAACAACACTGTGGACATTGACTGCGGCGGCATTTCTACATTTGAGCCATCAAAAGAAATGACCCGCAAAATGCGTGGTTCAAGTTATCTTATGGGCGCACTGCTTGGACGTTTTCAACAGTTTATTATGGACACACCCGGAGGATGTGACTTCGGCACCCGTCCTATTGACCAACACATAAAAAGCTTCGAAGCACTTGGTGCTAAAATAGATGTCAAGGGCAGCATGATTGTAGGCAAAACCAAAAAAGACAAATTAGTTGGTGCAAATATCTATTTTGATATTGTATCTGTAGGTGCTACAATAAATGCTATATTGGCAGCTGTTAAGGCGACTGGTACTACAATAATAGAGAATGCTGCAAAAGAGCCTCATATCGTAGACCTTGCCAATTTCCTCAATGCTATGGGCGCACAAATACGAGGAGCCGGCACTGACACTATCAGAATAAAAGGTGTGACTTCACTAAAAGGCGGCACATACACCATTATTCCCGACCAGATAGAAGCAGGCACATTTATGATCGCAGCAGCTGCTACACGAGGCGATGTGACTATCACAAACGTAATTCCAAGGCACCTTGAGCCTATCACAGCAAAGCTTGTGGAATCAGGCGCAGAAGTACAGGAATTTGACGACAGTGTTCGTGTATATGTACCTGAAAATACATCTTTCAAAAAAGTAAACTTTATCGCTATGCCCTACCCCGGATATCCCACAGATATGCAGCCGCAGCTAGTGACATTTCTCACTACTGTCAACGGCACAAGCACCGCCAGAGAGGGCGTGTGGGACAATAGATTCAGGTACACAAGTGAGCTTAAGCGTATGGGTGCACAAATACGTGTAGAGGGCAAGCTTGCCATTATAGACGGAGTTTCAGAGCTTTATGGTGCCTCTGTTCAGGCACATGACCTGAGAGCCGGCGCTGCCATGATTATAGCAGGTCTTATGGCACAAGGCACTACAGAAATAACAGACATACATCACATCGACCGAGGTTATGAACGTTTTGAAGAAAAATTCATAAAGCTTGGCGGAGATATCAAACGTATAACCGTAGTTTCAAACGGCGAATAATTTTTAAAGGGAGGGATTTTGAATGATACAGTTTATATCGCTTGTCAGCGGCTCATCAGGAAATTCCTCACTTATCACAGACCAACAGACGACTTTTCTAATCGACTGCGGCATTTCAGGCAAGAAGCTTGAAATGAGACTGGCAGACGCAAATATCGACCCTGGCAGTATATCAGGAATTCTTATTACACACGAGCATACAGACCATACATCAGGAGCCGGCGTGATTGCCAGAAGATACAATCTTCCAATCTATGCCACAGAAAAAACATTTGAGGCTATGAACCTTGGCAAAATTGACCCCTGTATGCTAAAGTGCATATGTGCCGGCAAAACATTTACGGTTGGGACTATGGATATTCATCCGTTTTCTATCCCTCACGACGCTGCTGACCCTGTAGGCTACAGTTTTCTTACAAAAGACGGCAAATACACAGTTGCCACTGATATCGGTTTCATGCCGAACACTCTTTTAAAACAGCTTGTAGGAAGCAAACAAATCATACTGGAATCCAACCACGATGTTGAAATGCTCCGATACGGCTCATATCCATTTTATTTGAAACAAAGAATTCTTTCTCAAAAAGGGCATATGTCAAATGACCTTACTTCAAAGGTTGCGGTGTATTTGGCAGAAAGAGGCACAGAAAATATAATGCTTGCTCATCTAAGCTGTGAAAACAACACTCCTGAGATAGCAGAAATCACGACCAGAAGCGCACTTGCATCCCACGGTTTTTCAGATGTGGGACTGAATGTGGCTTCAAGACATGAAATCACCCGTTTTGCAATATAAAAGGTAAAGTATATGAATATTGATATAATAGCAGTAGGCAAAATCAAAGAAAAATTTTTCAGGGACGCTATTGAGGAGTACTCAAAGCGTCTTTCTGCTTTTGTAAAGCTAAACATAATAGAGATACCCGATGAAAAAATACCGGACAAGCCATCTGATAAAATAATAGAAAAAATCAAAGATACCGAGGGTGAAAAAATCCTGTCAAGGCTTCAAAAAGGTATAGTGGTCGCCATGTGTATCGAAGGTAAGGAATTTTCAAGCACAGACCTTGCAGACTATATCGAAAGCAGTTCAAACATCTCAGGAAATATCACATTTATAATTGGTGGGTCACTGGGTCTTAGCGATAAAGTAAAGCACAAGGCAAACCTTTGTATGAGCTTTGGTAAAATTACTCTCCCCCACCAGCTTATGAGAGTAGTGCTTTTAGAGCAAATATACAGAGGATATAAAATCATAAATAACCATAACTATCACAAATGAAAGGAGCAATAAAGTGGCAAAAGTCAAGACTCAATACATCTGCTCAGAGTGTGGATATCAAAGTCCCAAGAAACTAGGCAAATGTCCCGGATGCATGCAGTGGAATACTATGATAGAGACTATTGTTTCTGATACATCTTCCAAAAAAGCAGTCTCATCAAAGGTCTCACCTCAGAATCTTCCCCAATCAATCAAGAACGTGGAAGTTCACAGATACAGTCGTTTTTCTACGGGCATAAAGGAACTGGACAGAGTGCTGGGCGGCGGAATTGTAAAAGGGTCACTTATATTGGTAGGCGGCGACCCTGGAATTGGAAAATCCACACTTTTGCTCCAGATATGCGAAAACACCTCAAAGGATAAAAAGATACTTTATGTTTCAGGCGAAGAATCAGAAGGCCAAATCAAAATACGTGCCGAAAGATTGAATGTAGACAGTGAAAATCTTTATCTTGTATCGGAAACAGATATAGAGAATATTGCAGATTTTATAAGCTGCATACAGCCTGATATTGTTATTATAGACTCTATCCAGACAATGCATCGCCAAGATATCACATCCGCTCCCGGAAGCGTGCCTCAAGTAAGAGAAACCACAAACATGCTTATGCATATAGCGAAGCAAAATGATATATCCATGTTCATTGTAGGACATGTGACAAAAGACGGATCTTTGGCCGGGCCAAGAGTCCTTGAGCATATGGTGGACTGCGTTTTGTATTTTGAAGGCGACAGACAGATGACATTCAGGATTTTAAGATGCGTAAAAAACCGATTTGGGTCTACAAATGAAATCGGCGTTTTTGAAATGCAGACAAAAGGTCTTATAGAGGTAGAAAACCCCTCAGCTATGCTTCTTGAAGGCAGAGGCGAAAACACATCAGGCAGTGCTGTGGTATGTGCTATGGAGGGAAGCCGAGGAGTGCTTGCAGAGATTCAGGCATTGGTCAGCACCACAGGCTTCGGCAACCCAAGACGTATGTCATCAGGAATAGATATAAACAGAGTACTGCTTATGACAGCAGTTCTTGAAAAGAGAGCAAAGCTTCGGCTTTCAAACCATGACATATACATAAATGTTGCCGGCGGTCTTAGGATTGACGAAACAGCTATTGACCTTGGAATATGCATTGCAATTGCTACCGGGCTAAAGGATGTATGCCTGCCGCCTGATGTTATATATCTTGGTGAAGTAGGTCTTGGCGGAGAGCTTAGGAGCATATCACAAGTTGAAAAAAGGCTTGTGGAAGCAGCCAAGCTCGGATTTAAAAAAGCAATTATTCCAAAAGCTTCAATGCGAGGTGTGACAGTTCCGGACTCAATACAAGTCTTCCCCGCATCTACTGTATCTGAGGCACTATCCATAACTCATAATTTGTAATTTACGAAGAAGTGTCGGTTGGCACTTCTTTTTTTGTATAATTTTATTCCAAAAGAGGAAAATAATAAATATCATACAAGAAAGGAATGGTACTATTGAAAAAAATATTTTGTATTGTGATGGTAGCCGCGGTATTTATGAGATTTATGATTTTTCAGCCTACCGCCAAAGCTTCTGTATCATCTGACAACCAGCTTCTTGCAAGAGCAGTAAATGGCGAAGCAAGAGGTGAACCTTATGAGGGTCAGGTGGCTGTGGCGGCAGTAATTTTGAATCGTGTCAAACACTCCTCGTTCCCAAACACAATCGCCGGAGTGATTTATCAACCGGGAGCTTTTACCGCTGTAAGCGACGGGCAGATAAATGTTCCCATAGACCCAAACTCTACAGTTTATAAAGCTTGCAAGGATGCACTTAATGGTTGGGACCCGTCGGGCGGAGCTATTTATTACTTCAACCCTGACACTGCCACAAGCTCTTGGATATGGTCAAGACCTCTAATCAAAGTAATAGGCAGACATAGATTTTGCAAATAATCTCAAAGGAGAAGTCTAATGAATAATATATCACATCAAAAACGCAATGCTATTATTTACACTTGTCTTGCCATAGCATTGGTATTGGTTTCAGCATTTGCCATATATCAGTACAACAGAAGAAAGAATCTTGAGATAAGTCTTAACAACCAATATGCAAGGTCATTTTATGAAATGACAGAATATGTAGAAAACATCGAAACAGATTTAAGAAAAAGCATGCTTGTGTCCTCTCCTGCCCAGCTTGCCAGTTTGTCGGGAAATATATACAGATTATCAAACTCTGCAAAGGCTTGTCTTGGAGCGCTTCCCACAAGCACTATAGAGCTTGATAATACTTCAAAATTTTTATCGCAAGTAGGAGATTATACCTATGTGCTTGCCCAGAACGCAATCCGAGGTCAAAAAATATCGGAGGAAGAGTTCAAAACTCTGGCACAGCTTGTAGGCTTTGCATCAAACTTAAACAAAGCACTTAGCGATACAAGAAGTGCAGTAGAAAGCCAAGATGTAAAATTCACACTGGAAAACAACATGTTTACAGTTCACGCAGCTGATGATATTATGGCAAAGCTCCAAAACGTAGAAACTTCTTTTAATGAATATCCGTCCCTTATTTATGACGGTCCATTCTCTGAGCACATCGAAAACGCGCAATCGCCCATGCTGTCAAAAGCCACAGAAATTTCAGTTGATGAAGCCAGAAGACGAGCATCAGAATTCTTAAAGCTTCCAAAAGAACAAATTATCTATGAAAGTGACTCACAAAACACTGCCATGGATGCCTATAACTTCTATGCGGATACTGACAAAAGAGAATATATCAGTATCACAAAAAAAGGTGGGCTTGTTCTTTATTATCTCAAAAACAGAGATGTATCAAAAGAAAATATCGGATTTGATGAAGCAATACGCCTTGCCGGAGAATTTATGCAACAAAACGGCTTTTATTCTATGGAAAAAAGCTATTATGAAAAGCTTGACGGTATAGCAGTTATAAATTTTGCTTATATGCAAGACGGTATCAAGTGCTATTCAGACCTTATCAAAATCAAAGTGGCACTGGATAATGGAGAAATTCTGGGTATGGAAACAGGTGGATATCTCATGAATCACAGCATACGTGATATTGAGCCTCCTACCATATCTATGGAAACAGCCAAATCCAAGCTTAATCCTCATCTCCAGTTCCAATCTGTAAACGTGGCTTTAATACCAAAAGACAGCTTGGAAGAAGTTTTATGTTATGAATTTCATGGCAATTTTGAAGGCAAAAACTATATTATATATATAAACGCTTTCAACGGCAACGAAGAAAAAATCCTGATGCTGATTGAATCAGAAAACGGAATTTTGACAATGTAATTCACAAAAACAAGCCTTCTCTCATATTATATATACTAATAAGTGTGCAGGGCTGCCACTGGGCAGTCCTGCTAATATAATAAGGGAGTTTTTATAAAATGTGCGGAATATCAGGTTATGTCAATTTCAAGGACAATTTTATATTGGATGCCCAAAAGCACCGTCATATAGTACACAGTCTTACACGCACTCTTCGGCACAGAGGCCCGGACGGATTTGGTGAATGGGTCGGAGAACATGCCACATTCGGCAATTCAAGACTTGCAATCGTTGACATATTGGGCGGCATGCAACCAATGGAGCGCACGGTTTCCGGCTATCAGTTTGTGATTACATATAATGGAGAACTATATAATGCAGAAAATTTAAGAGACACTCTGCTTAAGTACGGATACCGTTTTAATACCAACTCTGACACAGAGGTTGTATTATATGCATATATTCATTATGGAGCCGATTGCGCCGAGAAGCTACTTGGTATGTACTCCTTTTGTGTATGGGACTCAATGCGGCAAAGGGTATTTTTATGCCGTGACAGATTAGGTATAAAGCCCTTGTTCTATGCTGTTTTAAAAGATACCTTTATATTTGCTTCCGAGCAAAAAGCAATCCTCTCATATCCCGATTTCAAGGCAGAAGTATCAAAAGAAGGATTGTGTCAAATTCTGACTATGTACCCTCATGCTCAAGACACAAGGGTGTTTGAAAAGATCAAAGAGCTTCCACCAAGCTGCTATATAACCGTCACCAGAGGCGGCATAAAAACAAGGCAATATTATGAGTTGAAAGAAAAAAAGCTCACTCAAAGCTTTGAGGATGCGTCAAATACTCTTAAAGAGATGATTATAAACAGCACAAAAAACCACCTTATTTCAGATGTTGGCATCAGCAGTCTGTTATCCAGAAATCCTGACCACAGCATAATAACATACATATGCGCAAAGCATTTGCAAATGAAAAACAAAAAGCTCTCAACATATTCTCTTTGCTATAAGGACTATGACAAGTACAACCGCAACTGTATATTAATGCCGGAAAACGATGCTGCATGGATAAAAAGAATAAGCGACGAACTGGACACGGACCATAAATATCTTCTGTGTGACAGTGATATTATACTTGATTATTTAAGTGAAAGTGTCGAAGCAAAGGATTTACCCGGTATATCCTGCACAGACTCTTCACTGTTGTATTTTTTCAGAACAATCAAAAAAAATCATTCTGTTGTACTAAGCCCTGACGGATTTAATGAGTTGTTTGGGTATACTCAAATTCCTGAAAGCTACAGTTTTTTTCAGGAATTTGCTCATTTGAAAATATGCGAGTCTATACTTTTAGACGAGGTAAAAAACACTCTTGACGCCGAAAGCTATTTGCTGGATAGGTTTCAGGATATTATGTCAACCACACCTGCATCTTTGGACCGTCAAGAGAATACCAGAAAGGAAAAAGAATTTCGGTGGCTGCATCTTGTATTGTCACTTTCGAAAATTATCGAAAGAAATGACAGAATGAGTATGGCAAGCGGCGTAGAAATCAGAATGCCATTTTTGGACCATGAGATATTTGAATATGTGTATAATATCCCCAAGTGCATAAACTTTCAATACCTACTGGAAAGTACCATGAAAGGAATATTGCCTGAGAATATAATAACAGAGAATTCATCAAACAAAACTTTCACAAGTTGCTACTGTGATGAACTTTTGGGGAATGTTCTTAAGGATATTATCTCAAATCCAAATGCCCCTATACTTTCACTATTTAAAAAAGACAAAATCTCAAATCTTATAAACAGGCAATCAGATTGTTTCAAAAATGTTTTGACTAAAGCAGAATTTTTGAGTTTTTTGATTGAATTCAATTATTGGCTTGAACATTACAAAATTAGAATTGTATAGATTTTGACCGCACAAAAGGAGCTGATGCCAAACGCATCAGCTCCTTAAATTCTATCTTAAAACCTATTGACAAAATTATGAGTTTTTGGTATAATACCTTGGTAATGCGGATATAAGTCGGATCTAGCCATGTCGTTCTGTG
>JAZUOB010000008.1:0-3717 GCA_045604425.1 Clostridia bacterium | reverse complement strand
TGGGTCTTGAAAGACTTGCTGCATATATGCAAGGTGTGGAAAACTTATTTGAAGTTGATACTGTTCAGGACGTAATGAAGCATATATGCAAAATCGCAAATGTGGAATACAAAAAAGATGACAAAACCGACGTATCCCTTCGCGTAATAACAGACCATATAAGAAGTACAGTTATGATGATTTCTGACGGCGTTATACCCTCAAATGAAGGCAGAGGATACGTACTCAGACGACTTCTCAGACGTGCTGCAAGACACGGCAAGCTTCTTGGAATAAACACTCAATTTTTGAATGTTGTTGCAGACACTGTTATTGATGCATCCAAAATTGCTTATCCCGAGCTTGAAGAAAAAAAGGACTACATCAAAAATATCATTAAAATCGAAGAAGGCAGATTTGATGCCACTATTGATAACGGTCTTGCTGTGTTGGCAGAATATATGAAGGATGCAACACAAATCAGCGGTGAACAGGCTTTCAGACTCCATGACACATACGGCTTCCCTCTTGATTTGACAATTGAAATTGCTGAAGAAAAAGGTTTGACTGTGGATATCGATGGCTTCAACAAAGCAATGAAAGAGCAAAAAGAAACAGCAAGAGCCAGCAGAAAAGAAGGTTCAAGCTGGGATAGTGACTCAAATCTTTCATTTGAAAATGTAGAGCCTACAGAGTTTTTAGGTTATGACACACTGACTATCACATCACCAATCACAGCTATAGCTGTAGACAACGCACCAGCAACCGAAATTCACGCCGGCTCAAATGGTATAATTGTCACAAAAACTACTCCATTCTATGCAGAAATGGGAGGACAAGCAGGTGACACAGGTATAATTACATGCGGAAGCAACACAGCTGAAGTAATAAATACCACAAAAACCGGCGATGGCATATATACTCACGAAATTACAGTTACAAGCGGAAGCTTTAAAATAGGCGATGATGCAAACTTGAGTGTATGCTCAAAAAACCGTACTGCTATTGCCAGAAACCACAGTGCTACTCACCTTTTGCACAAAGCATTAAAAGATACACTTGGTTCACACGTTGCACAGGCAGGTTCATTGGTTAATTCAGAGCATTTGAGATTTGACTTTTCACATTTTGAAGCAATGACAACAGAGGAGCTTTCCCTTGTTGAAGACAAAGTAAACGAAATGATCTTGGCATCTCTTCCAATAGAGACAAAAGTTCTCCCTATCGACGAAGCAAAAAAACTCGGTGCTACTGCACAGTTTGGTGAAAAATACGGTGATACTGTAAGAGTTGTATCCATGGGAGATTATTCTATGGAATTCTGCGGAGGTACACACCTTAAAAACACATCAGAAGCAGGACTGTTTAAACTTATTTCAGAAAACGGTGTTGCTGCCGGAGTCCGCAGAATAGAAGCGGTGACCGGACAAGGTGTACTTGATTATATCAAGGCAAAAGACGCTCTTATAAACTCTACTGCAAAGGTTTTGAAAACAAACCTTATAAATGAAATCGACAAAAAAGCGGAAGTTCTTTCTTTTGAACTGAAAGAAGCTCAAAAAGAATTAGAAAAAATCAAATCAACCCTTGCTGCCGCTAAAGCACAAGACATAATGGCAGGTGTCAAGCACGTAGGAGATATAAACCTTATTACTGCTCAGCTTGACGGTCTTACAGCTGATGATTTGAAGACAGCAGCAGACGAAACCAAAGAAAAATTAGGCTGCGGCGTAGTAGTTCTTGCATCAAACACAGACGGAAAAATATCCTTTGTAGCTATGGCGACAAAAGAAGCTGTAGCAAAAGGTGTACATGCCGGTAACATCATAAAAGAAATAACTCCTATAGCTGACGGCAGAGGCGGCGGAAAGCCAGATATGGCTCAAGGCGGCGGCAAAGACCCAAGCAAAATCGACAATGCACTTGCTTATGTTGATGAAGTGATTGCTAAGCAAATATAATACTGAGGTTTTGAAATGACAAAAAAAGAACGCTCAAGACTGTCCATTGAAGCTTTAAAAAAGCTATATCCCCAGGTCAGATGCTCTCTTGATTATTCCAATCCTTTAGAAATGCTTCTTGCTACGCAAATGTCAGCACAGTGCACTGACGCAAGTGTGAACAAAGTCAGCAAGACCTTGTTTAAAAAATACACATGTGCAGAGGATTTCGCAAATGCAAACCTTTCAGAGCTTCAAGATGATATTCGTTCTATCGGTTTATACAGAAATAAATCAAAAAACATAATAGCTTGCTGCAAAAAAATAATATCAGATTTTGGCGGTGAAGTACCTGACACTATGGAAGAGCTTTTGACTCTCCCCGGCACAGGTCGAAAAACCGCAAACCTGATACTTGGAGAAGTATTTAAAAAACCAGCTGTAGTTGTGGATACCCACTGCATAAGGCTATCAAACAGAATAGGTCTTACAGCCAATACATCACCGGAGAAAATCGAACAAGATTTAAAAAAACTTATTCCGGAGGATGAACAGCTTGATTTTTGTCACAGACTTGTATATCATGGCAGAGCCGTGTGCAATGCCATAAACCCAAAATGCAGCGATTGTACACTAAATGAGTTTTGCAAATATCCACAAAAAAAGCGAATGTAATCATTCGCTTTTTTTATTGTTATTTCATTTTTGATGATTTTTCTCTGCAGGCTTTCATAGCCTTGATTACAGAGTTTCTAAAACCACTTTTTTCAAGGCTTGCAACCGCATCAATAGTAGTGCCTCCGGGAGAGCATACCCTATCTTTTAATTCGCCGGGATGAATACCGGTTTCAAGTACCATTTTTGCACTTCCAAGAACAGCTTGTGCAGCAAATTCATATGCCATTTCTCTGGTCATTCCTCCCTGCACCGCACCGTCAGCCATGGCTTCAATCAACATAAATACATATGCCGGTGATGAACCACTGACAGCTGTAACTGTGTCAAAAAGCTTTTCACTTACTTTTTGGCACCTACCAAGCTTTGAAAAAATATCCAAAATACTTTCAACTGCGTTTTCACCGTTTTTATTGCTGCAAACTGCGCTCATTGCCTCTTTCACAAGTGCAGGTGTATTTGGCATGACTCTGACTATCTTTTTATCCCTTCCAAAATACTCTTCAAGTTTTGAAATAGTTTTGCCTGCTGCAATAGATACAATTACGGCTTCGTCATTTATATAGTCTTTAATCTCATTTGCAACCATTTCCAATATGTTTGGTTTTACGCACAAAATCAACATATCAGCAATCCCGGAAACCTCTTTATTGTCATCAGTTGTGGCAACGTAATATTTATCAGCAAGATTTCGTACAACCTCGATACTCTTGTCTGACACAATGATATCAGACGGTTTATTTCCTGACTCTATAAGTCCGCCTATAATGGCAGATGCCATATTACCTCCGCCTATAAATCCAATCATAAAAAACCTCCTATGAGTTCATAAGTACATTGATTTCGTGAGCGGTCAAATGCCTCCAGTGTCCAACCGGAACGTTACCAAGCTCAACAGTCCCAATTTTTATGCGCTTTAAATATGATACATGACAGCCTACTGCTTCAAACATCTTTCTGACCTGTCTGTTTCTGCCCTCGTGAATAGTAATATAGAACATTGTCTTGCCCTTGTCAGCATCTATCATTTCTACTTCTGCAGGACTTGTCATGACACCGTCAATCCTAACACCACGACGAAGCTGTTGAAGTCCTTTGATAGTAATTCCGCCTTTTATTTCTA
>JAZUOB010000007.1:0-3579 GCA_045604425.1 Clostridia bacterium | reverse complement strand
ATTATGGATATAGGCAGTGTTTTGAAAGAAAAGAAGAATACTTTGTCTTTTGAGGTGTTTCCACCAAAAGCCGGAGCTGATGTAGAACCTATACACAGTGCAGTCAGAGAGATAGCAAAGCTCAACCCTGATTTTATGAGTGTTACATATGGTGCAGGGGGAGGCAACTCTAAAAACACTTTGGAAATAGCAAAAGAAGTTCAATCACAGGGTGTTACGGCACTTGCTCATTTGACTTGTATCGGTGCCACAACTGAAAGTATAAGAAACAGGTTGGAAGAGTTTAAACTTTCCGGCATCAAAAATGTACTTGCACTTCGTGGAGATATACCAAAAGATGCAGAGAACTACACACCGGGGGAATATAAGTATGCATCACAGCTTGTAGAAGAAATATGCAACTTTGGAGGCTTTTCTGTGGGAGCTGCTTGCTATCCTGAGGGCCATGTAGAAAGTGAGTCTCAAGAAAAAGACCTTGAAAATCTGAAAATAAAGGTCGACAGTGGTTGTTCTTTTTTGACGACGCAGATGTTTTTTGACAACAGCGCTTTGTACAGCTTTTTGTACAGAATGAAAGAGAAGAATATAGACATTCCGGTAGTGGCGGGAATAATGCCTGTTACCAACGGCAAACAAATCAAGAGAATATGTGAGCTTTCAGGAACAACGCTTCCTCAAAGATTCAGAATGATTGCGGACAAATACGGAAATAATCCTCTTGCCATGAAGCAGGCGGGCATAGCTTATGCTACTGAGCAGATAATAGATTTGTTTGCAAATGGCATACATGCCGTTCACGTGTATACCATGAATAAACCTGACGTAGCAGCGGCTATAAAAAACAACATTTCGGAGATAATCAAATGACGTATCTATGCCAAAATGATATAAATGAAGTATACAGATATATGGGGTTTAAGGACGAGTGCCCTGATGCATCTATTACTAAAATGACCCTGGATATTATGGATGAAATATCATCTAAGGCGACTCCGAGATTTTGCAGCATAAATGTGCCGGTTAAAATCTTAGGAAACTGTGTGATGCTTGGAAGAATAAAAATGGAAAGTGAATCTTTATCAAAGCATCTTAAAAATTCAGATGAGGCTATAATTTTTGCAGCTACACTCGGCACCGCTGTGGATATGCTTATATACAAATATTCCATGATTTCGCCTTCCAAAGCGGTAGCAGCACAAAGTGCGGCAACTGTGATGCTTGAAAATTTTGCAGATGATATATGCAAAGGCTTTTTAAGACAAGCACAAAAAGAAGGTATGAATATAACCCCTAGATTCAGTGCCGGGTATGGCGACCTTGATTTGTCTTTGCAAAAGGACTTTATAAACATTCTTGATGCTGCAAAAAAAATAGGTCTTGCACTTACTGATTCAGGAATGCTGACACCTGTCAAGTCCATAACAGCAATAGTTGGTTTTTCTGCTGAAAATCAAGAGGTATGCAACAATAAATGTCGAGAGTGTACAAAAGCTGATTGTGCTTTCAAAAAGCTTAAATAAATCATGTAATATTTCAAAAATGCTATTGACAACCAGCATATACCAGTGGTATAATGAAATAGAATTTATTAGTACTGCATTTTTGAGCATCACAGTGACTATATTATACAGGTTTTGCCTGATTTTTTGTAGCAAAGTTGGTGTTTTTTTGTTTCGAAAATGTAGCTTACATAAGAAGCTGTCTAAAAGGCAGCAGACGTATAAATTATAACTTAATCAAAGAAAGGAAGAGGTTTAAATGAGACTTCGAAAGCTTTTGTCCGTACTTTTTGCGTCAGCAATGGTTATGGGCATGATGAGCATCAGTGTTTTTGCAGAAAATGACGTTGCTAAAATCGGAGAAATTGCTTATCCTTCCCTTAAGGCTGCTGTAGATGCAGCTCAGTCAGGTGAAGAGGTAGTACTTCTTGAAGACGATACAGCAAGTGACATTATTACAGTGGATAAAGCTATCACAATTGATGGTGGCAACAACACACTTACTTCATCAGCTGCACGTGCAATCAACGTAGACGTACAAGGTGATGTTGTAATCAAGAATCTTGAAATTGTGGGTTCATCACCATGTGAGAGAGGTATCAACATTATCAACAAAGCTTCAAATGTTGTTTTGAATAATGTCACAATTTCAGGTCAGAGTCACTACGCAGTACATGTGGCTTTTTCAGCTGGTGCATGTACAACAATTGATATTGATAATTGTAATCTTACAGGCTATGCAGCTGTTGCAGTATACGGCAATGACCGTACAATAACAGTTGATGATTCAAACCTGGTTGGTATCAATACTTACAAAGGTGAAACTAATGCCTTTATGACTGTAGCAGCAGGTGGAGATAATATAGACATTACAATCACCGGCGGCACTGTTACTGCAAAAGCAGCAGAGGGTTGCGAGAAGCAGTATATATTCGGTCATCGTAAAGGAGAGGCTTCAAATATTCAGGCTGTAATAGATTCTGAGATCATTCTTGCAAGCGACAACGCTTCTTATTTGGCTATTGAGCCGGAAGTTGCGTCAGTTTCAGTTCGTGCTGAGTATGCAGAAGCAATTTCACAGGGTAATTATGCAACAAGCGCATCTAATGGTGGCATGGTTCAGATTTCAAAAGGCGTTGCTAAGTGTGATGGCACAACATATGCTACACTTGAGGAAGCTATTGCAGAATCAAACGGTGCAGTTGTTGAATTGGTTGATGATATAGTTCTTGATGCTAAGCTTGTTATCGAAGATAATGTTACTATTGACTTGAACGGCAAATCACTTACATTGGCTGGTGATGATGTTGTTGGATACAACTATGCAGTAGTTGTAAAAGGCGAATTGACCATTAAAGACACAAGTGCCGATAAAACAGGCGAAGTAAATGTAGTTGGCGCATATGGTATCGGTACAAGCACATCTTGTACTGGTGGTTTGAATATCGAAGGTGGTACATTCAATGCTCCTGATGGCAACTATTACCTCATAGCAGGTTATGGCGGCGCAATCAATATAACAGGCGGCGTGTTCAATGCTTATGAGTGCGCGGTTAACAATTTTTCCGGTTATACAGGAACTGTTGTTATCACAGATGGTGAATTCTCATCAAGAGGTACAACTCAGTATTCTTACACAATTCTTGGTCATGGATATGAAATAAGCGGTGGTACATTTGAATCAGCAGGCGAATATACAATCGCTTGTGAAGATGCTGTTATTACCGGTGGTACATTTGACGAAGACGTATCTTATTACTGTGCAGATGGTTTTGAGGTTGCAGCAAACGATGACGGAACATATGGAATCGTTGCAATAGTTAAAGCTATTGAAACCGAAACAGACGGTGGTAAGTATGAAGGCGAAGAATTTGGTGCTATTGCATTCAATTCAAAATATATGAACTTTGACTCTCAGGAAGATGTATCATATGGTATGTATATCTTCACAGAAGGTGCAGACCAGGGCGTTCAGCTTCAGGGTGGTTCAGCGCTTACACAGAGCTGGTTCAGTGCACTTGTGGATGATATCCCTGCAAGTGAGTTTGATACACCGGTACTTTGCTTGCCATACGTTATA
>JAZUOB010000006.1:0-2917 GCA_045604425.1 Clostridia bacterium | reverse complement strand
ACTGCTATGATGGCGTTGAGTGCCGATATGGCTAACGTGGGCCACAGTGCCAAATGTAGGCATATCGTGGCACGTATGGCGCTGTGGGGAACAAAGCGGTCGTGGTCAATCTCGAAGAAGTCGCCATCGTTGATAAATAGTGCCATGCACACGAATATGGCCACCGAAATGAATACTACGACGTGAGCCTCCGTGGCCGACTTGAGTATGGATACTATTCCGGAGAGGAAGCATACCACCGTGAGCGCCATGACACCATACGATAGCACCATGAAGCCTGTGATGCGGTCGTTGATGCCCAAGAATGGCTCAACCTCCTGCATAAAGGCTGCAATGGTATCCATCGAGTCCTTGTAGTTGTATGCTGCGGCGGTGCAATAGTTCTTGGAAGGATAGTGGATATCATAAACTATATCTTCTACACAGATCACCTGACAGGATATAACAACCGTGCATATCTTGATAAATACTTGAAATCCAAAGACAAAAAGATTCTTGACGATGGTGTTGTATACTGTATGGTGGATATAACTAATCTTGCGCGCATCAACGCTGAGTATTCAAGAGAGGCGGGCGATGACATCATCAAGATGTTCACCCTTCACATAAAAGAAACTTTTGGAAAATCAAAAACCGAGTATATTTATAATGGTAATGGCAGGTTTGTTATGCTTACAGAGGAATCTGATTATATTACTGTTGAAGATATAATGCGACTTTTCAGACTAAGACTTGATGAAAGAGAAGAACATAAAGATATTACCATAGAGTACAAGATTGGTATTTCTGAAACATTCAAAGAAAATAAAACAGCAAGAAAATTGCTTTCAGAGGCAATACAAAACAAAAAGGATTATATTTCATAATTTATGGAAAGGTGGGCATGCGGCGTGGAAAATAAAATTCTTCAAAAAGCCAGAGATTTTTATTTCATAATTGTAGCCGTAATGATGTACTACTTTCTCAATGAATACATTGATTTAGGTCTCCACGTTACATACCGCCACGCATTTGCCCTTGTCCTTACCGTTTCCGCAATCATTTTGTTTCTTTATAAACCCAATATTGCAAGGGGTTTTGAAGCATTCAAAGAAGCCTGCATCTATAGTATACCACTGTTGGTTACTACGGTAGTTTCATTGTTTGTGTGGTTTATTGAAACAGTGGATGTGGGAGTAATTTCCAGAGGTCTTTCAAGTTCGTTTATATATACAAATATGCTTTCCTTTGCTTTAGGCTCCGGTGCACTTCTTTATATTTTCGGAAGACGGGGTATATGGTATAATCTCGTAGCAATTTTGATTGCAAACCTTTTAATGATAGTTACGGTTATTGCCGAGAGTGGACTTGGAAATTATTTTTCCGAGTTTATAACTCTTATTACTACCTTTGCAGGCGAGACGGGAGATATTATTGTTCAGGCGGAAATTCACGAGCTTGCGTTTTGTCTTGGTGCATACCTGATTTATATGCTTTATAAACCCAAAAAAGATATAGTGTATTTTATATTACTTTTTCTCTGCCTTTTCTGTTTTTTGTCGGCATTTAAGAGAATTGCAATAATAGCAATTTTAGTAGCACTGTTTTTTGGTTATCTTTTAAAGTTTATTGCCCGCTACAACAAAAAAACAGCAAGCAATCTTGTTATAATCTTTACATTTGTTATGATTGCTTTGCTGGTTGGTTATATAGCTATTATCAAAATGGATGCCTTTGAACTGCTTGAAAATGCAGGTATCAATACCAGCGGACGTGTTGAAATTTATAATGCAGTAGATGATTTTTATGAATTCAACCCCGGATTTTTGGGTAATGGAATAGGCTTTTTGACCTATCAGCTCAATACGTCTATGAATGTAGGTGTTGCATCTGTTCATAACGACTTTCTTCAGCACTTTATTGATTTAGGTTTCTTCGGTTATATTATATGGCTTGTAGCCATGACACTTCTCAGAGTATTGTATTTCGGCAGAAAAGGGAATGTAGAAAATGCCATTATTACGTTTATACTGACTTTGTACCTGATAGTTGTATCGTCAACTGATAATACTATGAACTATCCGCTTTTGACTGGAGTTCTTGCCATGCTGATGATGGGTAATAGTTTTGAAAAAAATGTACAGGACTTGGAGTTTAAGATGTTTGGATATATTTCTAAAGCTAACACAGAAGAGGAAAGGGATTCTCTGTTATGAAAATTTTGATGGTAAATAAATTCCTATACCCTCGGGGAGGAAGCGAAAGCTATATGCTCTATCTTGGAGAACAGCTTGTGAAAATGGGTCACGAAGTAGAGTATTTTGGCATGTATGATGACAATAATACAGTAGGCAACTCTAAAGGCTTGTATACACAAAATATGGATTTTCACTCAAAGGGCATTTCAAGATTTTTGTATCCTTTCAAGATTATTTATTCTTTTGAAGCAAAGAAGAAGATTATAGAGGTAATAGATGATTTCAAGCCGGATATAGTCCACATGAATAATATAAACTTTCAGCTTACACCCTCAATAATTTATGGTATTAAGAAAAGGGGAATAGCACTTGTTCAGACTGTACATGACTATCAGATGATTTGTCCCAATCATCTTCTGTATAACTTTGATAAAAACGTACCATGCGAAAAATGTGTAAATGGCTCTTATATAAACTGCATCAAGAATAAATGCATACATTCATCAGGTGTCAAAAGCATTATAGGTGTTATAGAGGCAAAGCTTTATTCGCTTCTTAAAACATACAAGAAGGTTGATTTATACATAACTCCAAGTAATTTCTTGGAAAACAAGCTTTTATCTGCAAATCTGTATTATAAAGGAAAAACCAAAACCATACATAATTTTATAAATAAAGAAAAATTTTCGGACACCTCTGAAAAAGAAAAGTCCTACATTCTGTATGTGGGAAGACTTTCG
>JAZUOB010000005.1:0-4958 GCA_045604425.1 Clostridia bacterium | reverse complement strand
ACCAAAAAGACCTCAATGACAGACTATTCAAAAATCCGCAAAAACGGACTTCGTGCAATCAATCTTGATGAGGATGATATACTCATTGATGTAATTATTTCCGAAGCTGACAATGATATTATGCTTACTACACACAATGGTATGGCTATAAGATTCAAAGAAAATGATGTCAGAGGCGTAGGCAGAACAGCAAGAGGTGTCAAGGGTATCAAACTCAAGGGTGATGACTATGTTGTAGGCGGCACAGTTATTACAGATGATACAAAGTGCCTTATTGTCACAGAAAACGGATTTGGCAAAAAGACGGACTTCTCTGAATACAAAGTACAAAGCCGTGCAGGCATGGGAGTAAAGACATACAAAGTCACAGAAAAGACCGGTAAGATTGTAAGAATGACTTCTGTTACAGAAAATAGTGACATGCTCCTTATTACATCCGACGGTGTAATTATCAGAACTCATGTAAATGAGATAAGCACTATAGGCAGAAATACTCAAGGTGTACGCCTTATGCGACTTGCAGATGATGTGAAGGTTGTAGGTATGGCAATCACAGCATTTGATGAAGGCGAGACTGAAGAAAATACAGAAGCTAAGGCAGAAAGCGAGGAATAATGATGCAAAAAATCAATATAGAAATAATAATGGACAATGATGATGTTATAAAAGCAGAATTGTATCCTGAGATAGCACCAATCACTGTAGATAATTTTGTGAAGCTTATCGGAGAGAATTTTTTCGACGGACTTATATTTCATAGAGTAATAAAAGGTTTTATGATTCAGGGTGGCGGCTTTGATACAAGCGGCAACCAGAAATTTGCTCCCTCTATAAAGGGTGAGTTTGCTTCCAATGGAGTAGAAAACAACCTTAAGCACATAAGAGGTGTACTCTCTATGGCAAGAACAATGATTCCGGACTCAGCTTCCAGCCAGTTCTTTATAATGCACATGGACGCTCCGCACCTGGACGGTCAATATGCGGCTTTCGGACAAGTTACCGACGGTATGGATGTTGTGGATTCCATAGCTGACGAGAGAACTGATTATTCTGACAGACCGCTGAAAGATTGCGTAATTAAAACCATTAAATTGGTATAAAATATTATTTCTTAAGGTGTGAAAACTATGCCTAAAATTATTGTTAATAACGAATATATTACAGTATCAGCAAAATTGGTTGAGGAGATTTTTCCCTCAACCAATGCTACATTTATAAAGGTTTATATGCATGTTCTTATGCTTGCATCAAAACAAAAGTCAATCAATCTGTCTGAAGTAGCTGACAGCTTGCAGCTTTTGGAAAGTGACGTAAAACAGGCAATAACCTATTGGCAAAGTCATGGTGCTTTAGTTGTGGCAGAAGATAATGATTTGCCAAAAGAAATTGAGGAAAAACCCGAAAAACCGTTGTATGAGCTTCAGGATATAACCTTAAAGGCTGAAGAAAATTCTAAACTTGCTGAAATGCTAAAGATTGCTCAGGAGGTTTTGGCAAAGCCAATAAGCAATGCAGAAATGAAGACACTGTATTGGATGTACGAAGACCTTGGTTTTTCTCCTGAAGTTATTTTGATGCTTCTTGAGTACTGTGTATCAATTGGCAAAAAGAATATGCAGTATATCGAACGTGTTGCCACTTCATGGCACAGCAAAGGTGTGTCATCTATCGAAGATGTAGAGGAGTTTTTACAGCAGGAAGAGTATACAAAGAACTATATGAATAGCCTTAGATTTGTCTTTGGTATAAAAGACAGAGCCTTTACAAGTATCGAAGAAGACTATCTCAAAAAATGGCATGATGAACTTATGATGAATGAAGAAATGATTGCGTTGGCATATGAGTATTGTATACTCAGAATAAACAAGCTTTCATTTCCTTATATGGACAAGATTATATCTGATTGGAGTCTCAAAAACATACGCACCATAGACGAGGCAGAAAAAGAAAACGAACTTTTCAAAAAAAATAAAGCCGACTCTCACGAATCGACTCAGGAAGTTTCCCGGGAAAGCAATGAACTGGAGCAGTTCACTTGGGGAAATGTTGATTAAAGTATAATCATTTCTATAAGCATTAAAACGGATAATGCTATAACTATAATATGTCCGAAAAACAGCACAGCAAGCTGGCGTGTGGTTTCGTACTGTATGTATGTCTTTATAGCTTTAAAGATAACAAGTGCAGTGCCGCAAACTATAGCCGGGAGGAAAAAGAAAATCAATAATCCTCCCGATGTGTTTGTAAAATCAAATACAAATTTTGATATAATTATCAAGTATGCAATTCCGCACAGCAATGCAAACCAAAGAGCATTGTGCTTTTTTTCAAAAAAATTTAAAAGTTTCATTGATGCACCCCAAAAGTTAATTTACTTTTTGATTATATCACAGCCGTGGGCTAGTGTCAAGTAAGGAGAAATACAATGAAAATCATCGCTGCAGTATCACAAGAATGGGGGATAGGCAAAGACAACGGACTTTTGTTTTCTATTCCAACAGACATGAAGTTTTTCAGGGAAACTACACTGGGACATACTGTTGTAATGGGTAGAAATACCTTGCAGTCATTTCCTGGAGGCAAGCCTTTAAAAAACAGAAATAATATTGTTTTGTCTACCACTCTAGATTCTGATGAGGGATATACTAGAGTAAAAAGTCTTGATGAATTGCTTGAGGTTCTTTCAAAAATCGATGATGAGATATTTATAATCGGCGGTGAAAGTATATACAGACTTATGCTTCCTTATGCTGACACCGCGTATATAACAAAAGTATATGCGTCAAAGGAAGCTGACAGCTTTATGCCAAATCTTGACACCGATGACAATTGGGTGATGGAGCCGGATTTTGAAATACACGAAGAAAACGGTCTTAAATTTGCTTTTTGCACTTACAATCGTATTGCGAAGGAGTGATTTTTTTGGAACTTGGTGTGATTGACAGAATAAAACAAGGCAACTTTTCAAAAGGTCAGCGCAAAATAGCTGACTATATACTAAGCCATGAAAAGCAAGCTTTTTCTATGACAGCACTGGAGCTTTCAAAAAAAGCCGATGTCAGTGAAGCTACTGTAGTCAGATTTGCCTGTGCGCTTGGATATGACGGGTATCATCAATTCCAGAAATCGTTAGCAGAACAGACAAAAAATCACCTGACTGCCATGGAAAGAATGGAGCTTTTTTCTGAGAAGAAAAAAGACCATATTATAAAGACTGTTCTTAAATCTGATATGTCTAAAATAGAACACACTATGTCACAACTTGATTTTGAAAGCTTTAATACAGCGGCAGAAGCTTTGCTAAGCGCAAAAAACATTTATATAGCAGGAGTCAGAAGCTCGGCTGCACTTGTGACCTTTGCAGAATTTTATTTTAGTCTTTTGTTTGAAAATTGCCATGGTATTACCGGATTTGGCGGTGAAGACATTACCCAAAAACTGTTTCATGCAGGCTCGGGTGATGTGGTTTTAGGTATCAGCTTTCCAAGATACTCAGCCGCTATGGTCAAAGCTCTGGAATTTGCAAGGAATAAAGGAGCTTTTGTTATTAGTCTTACAGATAGCAATATGTCGCCTATAGCTTTTAAATCTTCTTGTGTTTTGCTTGCAGATAGCGACATGGACTCTTTCACAGATTCACTGGTTGCTCCCATGAGTGTGCTTAATGCACTGATTTTTGCAGTAGGCTATTCTATGAAAGACAAAACAAAAAAGATATTTGACGAGCTTGAAAATATATGGAAGGACTACGAAGTATATGACTCCAACAAATGATGTAGTTATAGTGGGATGCGGCGCAGCTGGCTTGATTGCTGCAATATATGCTGCCGACCATGCACAAAAAGTAGTTGTGATTGAAAAAAACCGGTTTGCCGGCAGAAAGCTTCGTATTACCGGAAAAGGCAGATGTAATATTACAAATAGTGCCGAGATAGAAGATTTTTTTAATAATATTCCTACAAACCCAAAGTTTTTGTATAGTGCATTGTATTCATATACAAATTATGATATTATAGGACTTCTTGAAAAAAACAATGTAAAAACAAAAGAAGAACGTGGTGGCAGAATATTCCCTGTATCAGATAATGCAAACGATGTTGCTGACGCATTATGGAATCTTGCTAAAAAGAAAAAGGTAAGCTACGTAAATGACGAAGTTTTGGATATTCTGTATGATGACGATAAAGTTTCAGGTGTCCGTACAAAAAGCGGCGCAACATATACCGGCACTGTCATCCTTGCAACAGGTGGTGCTTCCTATCCCAAAACAGGCTCTGACGGCAAAATGTTTAATGTTTTAGAGAGAATGGGTCATAATATAGTACCCCTGAAAGCATCCTTGGTGCCGGTGGTTTGTGACGAGAAGTGGGTACATTCTCTTGCGGGATTATCATTGAAGAATGTCACCCTCACAGTGTATGACAACGACAAGGTTGTCTTTTCAGAACTTGGCGAGCTTTTGTTTACACATTTTGGACTTAGCGGACCGTTGGTTTTATCGGCATCATCTCATATGCGTTCGTTTAAAGGACATGACTTCAAAATGTCTATAGATTTAAAACCGGCACTTGATGAAAAGAAACTGGACCTGCGTATTCTTCGTGATTTTGAAGAAGAAACCAATCGTGATATCATAAACGGTCTTGATAAACTGTTGCCAAAATCTCTTATACCTATAGTAATAGAGCTTGCCGGTATTGATTTGAGAAAGAAGATACACAGTATCACAAAAGAAGAAAGAAGCAAGTTTTTGCATGTTATAAAAAATATTCTGATAAAGCCTACCGGATTTAGACCGGTAAGTGAGGCGATAATTACATCAGGCGGTGTAAATGTCAGACAAATCAATCCTTCTACAATGGAATCAAAGCTGTATAAAGGCTTGTACTTTGCAGGAGAAATGATAGATGTGGATGCATATACAGGTGGATATAATTTGCAGATTGCCTGGTCTACGG
>JAZUOB010000004.1:0-3622 GCA_045604425.1 Clostridia bacterium | reverse complement strand
GTTGGCTTCGGCAAAACAGAAGTAGCACTAAGAGCTGCATTCAAAGCGGTAATGGACGGAAAGCAGGTTGCGTATCTGTGTCCTACAACAATACTTGCTATGCAGCAGTTTTCTACCTTTTTTGAACGAATGAGCAAATTCCCTGTAACTGTTGATATGCTTTCAAGATTTAAGACCAAGTCACAGCAGGAAACAATATTAAAAAAGGTCAAAAAAGGTGAGATTGATATTATAATCGGTACTCACAGAATACTCCAAAAGGACCTTGAATTTTCTGATTTAGGTCTTTTGATAATTGACGAAGAGCAGAGATTTGGAGTGGCACACAAAGAGAGGTTAAAGGAACTAAAAAAGAGTGTAGATGTTCTTTCTATGACTGCAACACCAATTCCAAGAACTTTGCATATGTCTATGATATCAGTTAGGGACATGAGTCTTTTGACAAAAGCTCCTCAAAATAGATATCCAGTACAGACCTATGTTTTGGAAGAAGATGATGAAGTTATTCATTCGGCTATAAATCGTGAGCTTGCCAGAGGTGGTCAGGTGTATTATTTGTACAATAGAGTGCAAGGTATATACAAGAAAGCTGACCAAATACAAAAGATGTTCCCGGACAAAAAGGTTCGTGTAGGTCATGGACAAATGGATGAGACTGAGCTTGAGGATATTATGCATTCAATGGTAGTTGGTGACACAGATATTCTTGTTTGTACAACTATTATTGAGACAGGACTTGATATACCGAACGCGAATACAATTATAATTCATAATGCAGACAAAATGGGATTGGCGCAGCTTTATCAATTAAGGGGAAGAGTAGGAAGAACAAACAAAAAAGCTTTTGCTTATCTTGTATACAAGCGCGACAAACAAATGAGCGAAACTGCCCAGAAGCGACTCCAGGCAATAAAAGAGTTCACTGAATTCGGTTCAGGATTCAAAATAGCTCTTAAGGATTTGGAGATAAGAGGAGCAGGCGATATTTTAGGGGCACAGCAGCATGGACATATGGATGCAGTTGGCTATGATTTGTACTGCAAGATTTTGAGAGATAGCGTGAGTGAAGTCACAGGCACAGAAAAGGAAACAGAAATCGAGACATGTATTGATATGAATATTGATGCGTATATACCTGAGAGGTATATACAAGACCCCTCTCTTAGAATTGATATTTATAAAAAGATATCTATGATAGAAAACGAAGATGATGAATTTGATATTGAGGATGAGATGATTGACAGATTTGGTGATATACCGAGGCCTGCGCAAAATGTAATATCCGTTGCACTGCTGAAAGCAAAATCACAAAAAGCAGGCATTGTTGAGATTGCTCACCGAAATGATTTTGTTAGTATAAAATTTGCTTCTTCAGATGTTCTTGCACTGCTTGAAATTGTGAACAAAAACCCGCAAAAATATAAGCTTATTCCGGGAGATGTAGCACAGGTCAGACTAAAGCTAAATAAAACTGATAGCGCACTAAAAGAAGCAGATGATTTTGTGACAAAGTATTTAAGTTTTACAAAGAGCAGTCAAGTATGACTGCTCTTTGTTTTTTGAATATTAGTCGTTGCACATACAGGTAACAATCACGATGATGATAAGTACCCATAAAACCATATCTAAATCGAAGTTACAACCTCTGTTATATCCGCATCCTTCCATGATATTTGGCCTCCTTTCTCGCAATTTAATATATACTATGCCCATGTATCAAAATGGTGAATGTTTACAAAGAGGAAGATGTACACTTGACATAGAAGCGTATGTATAGTATAATATAAGTAGAGTTTATGACTCAAAAAAAGAAAGGAAAGTGATAGCGCATGACATATGCAGAAGCATTTGACAAAATCAAAAAAAAGCTTGCAAAGATTGACACAACAAAGATGCAAGACGACTATGCTATTCAAATTACAATTACTGATGAAGATGCCAAGGGTACATTTTACGTATCATATATAGGAGGTCAGTTTTCTGTAGAGCCATATGATTACAGAGATAATTCTGTTAGCATTGACATCAGTGTTGATGATTTTATCAAAATTATCACAGGAAAACTTTCTAAGGATAAAGCAGTAGAAAACGACAAACTTACTTTCTTTGGAAATGTAGATGCTGTGGATAATATTTTTGGTATTGTCAAGCCGGCTACAAGAAAAACAACAGCAAAAAAGACAGCACCTGCCAAAAAGGAGACAGCTCCTAAAAATCCGGCTGCTGCAAAGACAGAAACAAAGACAAAGACTGCACCTAAGAAGACTGCAGCAAAAAGCTCGAAATAAAAAAATGTGTTGCATATGCAACACATTTTTTTTGTTATAGTAGTTGTTTTCTAAGCTCACTGTTTGATTTTGGTGACAGATATGAAAGAGGAATATCATATACAGTTTTAGCGCCTGACATTCCGTCCTGGCTTAGTTTATAAGCAGCTCTTGCATATGCTACAAGCACACTGGAAGTAAACTCAGGGTTTGAATCAAGCTTTAATGAAAATTCCAGAACATGAGATGTCTCGTTTTCAATGCCGGTATCTCCGCTTCTGAGAACAAAACCGCCATGTGGTATACCTCTGTGGTTTTTGTCGAGTTCTTCTTGTGTAATGAATGTCACATTTGTATCATAATCTGCAAAGTAGTTTGGCATATTTTTTATTGTGCTTTCAATCAGTGCTTTATCAGCGCCTTCTTTTGCCACAACATAGCAATCTCTAAGATGCATTTGACGTGCTGTAAATTCGGGTTTTTCACTGTTTCTTACACTGTCAAGTGCTGATTCGATAGGAATAGTGTACTGTTTTGCGTCCTGAACGCCGTCAATTCGTCTGATTGCATCGCTGTGACCTTGGCTTACACCACGACCCCAGAAAGTATAGTTTTTACCGGCAGGGAGTATGGCTTCAAAAAGCATTCTCTGTATTGAAAAAAGCCCCGGATCCCAACCGATTGATATTATACCGATTTTACCGGAATTCTTTGCAGCTTTATCTACTGCATCAAAATATTCCGGTATTTTTGCGTGAGTGTCAAAGCTGTCTACAGTGTTGAATATCGAGGCAAATTCAGGTCCTTGCTTTGGAAGGTCTGTTGCAGAGCCGCCGCAAAGAATTAAAACATCAATTTCATCTTTATATTTCACAGCATCTTCAGCTTTGTATACATGTATATTATCGGTAATAGGCTTCAAGGATGCAGGGTCGCGTCTTGTGAAAATACATTCCAAAGTCATATCATCTGTATTCTTGATTGCAAGTTCTACACCACGACCTAAATTTCCGTATCCCATAATTCCGACTCTTATTTTTTTGTTCATTATTATCTATCCTTTCATAGAGGAATTACAAAGAATATTCTAACATAAATATATCGATTTTTCAACCTTTTCTGCAAAATTTTTGTACCAAAGATAGTGTTGTAATTTTTTGGATCGACCTCCTAATCGTTACATTTTTGGTCTAACTTTTTTGGGGCGGTTCAAAGTGCAGTCATTTGTTATCTTTTGAATTCTGTCCAGATTTTTGTATATTCATCAGCGCTGTCGCCGATGTCCTCAATAAATTCTGCGTCTTTTAATTTGTCCGAGGGGATATTGAATAATACATTGTTTTTACGAGAGTCCG
>JAZUOB010000003.1:0-3427 GCA_045604425.1 Clostridia bacterium | reverse complement strand
TCACTGCACCTGCAAGTGCAACAGCAATCTGGAAATCATTTCTACCGCTAAAAATTCCGTACAAACCTGTAATGCATAGCAATATACCGCCAAGTATTGCAAGCATCAGAAGAATTCTTATTGTCCTTCCGTAGTTCTTTTTCATAGCTCCTCCTCAAAACAGAAAAGTACTCACATTCCTTTCTGCTAACGCCTTGAACGAATACTTATATGCCTTTTAAGCTCACTCATATCACAAAAAGCTTCCTCCAGCTCATGACCATTTTCTGCCGCCATGGTTGTAAGCTGTACAATCTTTTCATCGATATTCTTGATATCAAGGCCTATTCTTCGTGCAAGTATGTAGTCCATTGCGATTATTGTCGCAATGGTTTCGGCTACATTATCGTATAAATTAGTATCTTCAAAATCAGCAAGCTGAACATAAAGCTTGGCTATCTCATTTAAGATTTCACCCTTTATGTTCTCTATTGCTCTTATATTTGTCGTAATGTTTAATGCCTGTTCCATCATTATGCCATCTCCTTTATAATTTGAAACGGCGGTGCAAGGATGAATTAAGCATAAGTCATCAGACTAAGTCTAACATATATTCATGTCAAAGTCAAGCGAATTTCTATAAGTTTATATACTTTAAAAACAGCATAAAAGTGTTTGTTTTACCTTTTTCGACAGTGTTATTCAAAGAGGGATATTATCTCTTCCCGAGATAAACTCTGAAGTCCCCCTGAATTGATATTAACTATATCATCGGCAAGACGTCGTTTTTTGTCCTGAAGTTTTATTATCTTTGACTCCACACTATCGCAGGATACAAGCCTAATTACATGCACATTTTTGTCCTGCCCTATTCTGTAGGCTCTATCTGATGCCTGATCGGTCACTGCCGGATTCCACCATGGGTCATAATGAATAACGGTATCTGCTCCGGTGAGATTAAGACCTGTTCCGCCGGCTTTCAAGGAAATAAGAAACACATCATTTTCGCCAGTATTAAATCTGTCACATAGTTCTACCCTCTCTGACGGACTGGTGGAGCCGTCTATATAGAAATAATCAATATTATTCTTTTTAAGACCCTTTGCTATAATACCGAGCATACCTGTAAACTGCGAGAAAATCAACACTCTGTGACCTGACAAAAGAGCAGACTCTAGCTTGCTGTACAAAAGCTCGAGCTTGCCGCTAGTATCAGTATATCCCGCATCAAACAAAGACGGATGACAGCATATTTGCCTGAGGCGTAGTATAAGTGTAAGGATTTCCATATGGTTTCTGCCGTTTTCAGCAACAGCAGCCAAGGCTTTATCTTTTGCTATCTGTCGATAGGATGCATAGAGATTCTTTTGCTGGTCTGTCATTGTTGCATAGATTATTTCTTCTGTTTTTTCAGGAAGCTCCTCTAGTACATCTTTTTTCATTCTTCTAAGCACAAAAGGACGTATTCTGTCTTTTAAAAGTGCGGCTCTGTCATCGTCCTTATCGTGAAGCACCGGCAGCTCATACTGCTCTTTAAAATTGTTATACGTTCCAAGATATCCGGGCATAAGAAAATCAAAGATTGACCATAGCTCTTTCAGTGAGTTTTCTATTGGCGTGCCGGTCAGTGCAAATCGCCTGCTTGCTTTTATTTTCTTTACAACAGCTGCATTGATTGTTCTTGGGTTTTTGATAGCCTGTGCCTCATCAAGAATACAGTAGGAAAACTCTATTTTTTCATACAAATGTATATCCCGTCTTAAAATGGGATATGACACGATGACATATGAATAGGAGCTTATATCTTTTATTTTCTCCTCTCTTTCACCCACGCTTCCGTCAGCTATCAGGACATTTGCATCAGGAATAAATTTTTCAAACTCATGCATCCAGTTATATACAAGAGCAGAAGGGGTGACAATCAATACCGGAAGCTTTGGCTGTTTGCCATGAAGATACGCCATTATTTGCAACGTTTTGCCAAGACCCATATCATCTGCCAGTATACCGCCAAATCCCAAATCGGATATCTGTCCAAGCCAGTTGACACCAACTTTCTGATAAGGTCTCAAAATGCTTTCAAGCTCTTTGGGGATATTTGCGTTTGTGTTTTGTATTTTGCTTACATAATCAAGAAGCTTTTTTGAACATGACACATTATTATCATCATTTATTCCGGCAGCAGAATATAAATACAAAAGATTATATTCAGGAATTTGTCTTTTGTTTAATGACAAGTCGCCGTCTAAAAATATCTTTTCAAAAGCTGACAGCTTGCCGGACAAAGCCTCTATATCATAAAAATCACCATTATCTGCCCTATAAAATTTCTTTTTCAGCTTCACTGCCAGAAGTATCCGCCGCATCTGCTCTTCACTTAAATCACAATGAGGTACAGCCTCTAAAAGATGCTCAGAAGCATCATAATCAACTGTGGCACCAAGGGGCATTGTATCAGTAATTGTAAGAGTATTGTACTTATCTGATTTTATCACATCAGCAAGCTCTTCCAGTATGCCGATTTTTTCCGTGATAAAACGAAACATCACTTCATCATCTTCTGCCACATAGTATCCGTCTGAAAGCTCAAATCCCTCAAGACAGGACATTATTTCATGTTCTGCCAAGCTGTCACGCACAACAATATATCCGTTCCACACACCAAATTCAGGCAGAAAGAATGATATTGCACCATAGCTTGCCTTTATTTTGCACTTTATACTATCTGCTTCATAATCAAGATACACACAAAACTGAGGCTTGTCTTTTATTACATATTCATCAAGTCCGTCACAAACCACACCCGGCTGAAGCTCGAGCTTTGGCAAAACCAACGATGCAAACGCCAGGGCATTATCACCTTTAAATGTAAGCTGACTTCTAAAATCACCTGACAGCGCTCTGTAAACCGGCATAAATACAGCCTGCCATGTTTTGTCCGTAAGAAATATTACACCCTCATAGAAAAACACAGAGCCGTCAGGCACCAAGCTCATTCCATAGTTTGCAACATACATAGTGATTTCGCCAAGCATGGCAGAAATATCTATAAGTATCTCCGGGTTCTCCTCAAGTATCAACACTCTTCCAAGGTCCATACGTTCAATGACTATCTTGTAATCAATACCTGACAAAAGCGGCATCATTCTCTTTACAGCTTGTGAGCCTATAGGCACACTGCCATGAGATTTTGTATATATAGCACCTCTTGCTGTTCTGCTTTCATAACTCTCTGCCAAAATATTTAAAACAGATTCTTCTGTAGCGCTGAAAAAGTGAATGTCCGGATGAAAATCAAAATTTTTATCCACCTTAAACACACGCCGGCATGAAAAACACTCTAAAAACTCTTCAGGTGTTTCAATAAGTTTACCGAACAAATATATTGAAACCTCACATCTTGCCGGAAGTCCCGCTTTTGGAGAAAAGGTTATTTCAAACCGAACCG
>JAZUOB010000002.1:0-1828 GCA_045604425.1 Clostridia bacterium | reverse complement strand
GAGTATTCTTGAACAAGCAGGAAAGCAAGTAGGAATAATCGGTACAAACCAAAATATTATAGGTGATAAAGTGCTTCTTACAAAAAGCACAACACCCACAACCCCAAATTCTCTTGAACTTCAGAAGATTTTTGCAGAAATGGCGGAAGGAGAAGCAGAGTATGTGGTTATGGAGGTATCCAGCCATGCCCTTGAGCTTCAGAGAGTACATGGTTGCAATTTCGATGTAGGAGTATTTACAAATCTTACCCGTGACCACTTAGACTTTCATAAGACCATGAAAAACTATATGCTGGCAAAAGCAAAGCTTTTTGACCACAGCGCCGCCGGTGCAATCAATCTTGATGATGAATACGGCAAAAAGATTTATGAAATTCATAATGACAAGGATATCCTTACGTATGGTATCAATTCTGAGTGTGACATACGTGCAAAAGATATCAAGATTACACCAAGAGGTGTAAACTTTGCTGTGGAGTACAATCAAAAAGATTATCCTATGTTTTTGTGTATCCCCGGCACTTTCAGTGTATATAACGCAATGAGCGCGATATGTGCATGCTTAAAGCTTGGAATAGATATGGACACAATTTCAAAAGGCCTTAGCGCTGCAGTAGGAGTTTTGGGTAGAGTTGAAGTAGTTCCGACAGATACAGAGTATATGGTTGTTATAGACTATGCTCATACTCCTGACGGACTTGAAAATATAATCCGTGCAATGAAAAGCTTTGCAAAAGGCAGAGTAATTACTCTCTTTGGCTGCGGCGGAGACCGCGACAATACAAAACGTGCTATTATGGGTGAAGTTTCAGGTAATATGTCTGATTATACAATTATCACTTCTGACAATCCACGCACAGAAGACCCGATAAAAATCATAGACATGATTGAACAGGGTATCAAGAATACCAAGGGTGAATATATTGTAATACCAGAAAGACGCGAGGCAATCGCTTATGCTCTTGATAATGCAAAGTGTGATGATGTTATAATACTTGCGGGCAAGGGTCAGGAAACCTATCAAATCATAGGCAAGGAAAAGTTTGACTTTGATGAAAGAGTGGTTGTTTTCAGCCATTTGAACAAGGATAAAGAAAGCGATAAGTAATTGTCGCTTTCTTGTTTTGGTATAAACCACTATTATAAATATAAGAAAGGAAGATGTGTTTTGCAGCCCTTTAGTATAAAAGATGTTTTACAGGCAACCGGAGGAGTTTTGATATGTGGCGATGAAAATGCCGTTATAGAATCAATATCTACAGACAGCCGTACTTTAGGCGACAGCACGTTATTTATTCCGATACAGGGAGAAAGATTTGACGGACATGATTTTCTTGATAATGCCCGCATGTACATAACTCATAAAGATAGCTGTGCTGTAGAAGGCAAAACAGTTGTCAAAGTCAGCGATACTTTGGAGGCGTTCGGCAAGCTTTCAAAATACTATAAACAAAAATATAATCTGCCCACAATATCAGTGGTTGGCAGCGTAGGGAAAACTACCACACGTGATTTAACAGCATCAGTTTTGAACCAAAAATATAATGTTTTAAAAACAGATAAGAATTTCAATAACAATATCGGTGTCCCCATAATGATTTTCAGGCTTGAAAAAGAGCATGAAGCAGCAGTTTTAGAGCTTGGAATGAGTGCATTGGGTGAGATAGATTATCTTGCAGATATTGTACGTCCTGATACTGTGGTGATGACAAATATAGGTATGAGCCATATTGAAAATCTTGGCTCGCAGGAAAATATATTCAAGGCAAAAATGGAATCTGTCAATTATATGACAAAAGCGGGTACTGTGATTGCCAATATGGATGAC
>JAZUOB010000001.1:0-1878 GCA_045604425.1 Clostridia bacterium | reverse complement strand
TTGGCTCACAGAACGACATGGCTACGATCCGACTTTGTTTCTCCGCTTCTTTGGTTTGCAGTGTTTATAGGAATAACAGCAATTGTTGTAATGCTTGGAGTTGAAAAAGGTATAGAAAAAGTCAGCAAGATAATGATGCCGGTGCTTGTAGTACTTTCTGTTGTTATAGCAGGATATGTGGTGTTCATGGACGGTGCGTTAGAAGGTGTGCTTTGGTATATCAAGCCTGAATTCAGTCGTTTTTCATTCACTACAGTGCTTGCTGCTATGGGTCAGCTTTTCTATTCAATGTCTTTGTCTATGGGTATTATGATTACATATGGCTCGTACATGAAAAAGGATGTAAGTCTTGAATCCTCAGTCAGAAATATAGAGGTTTTTGATACAGCAATAGCTTTTATTGCAGGTCTTATGATTATTCCTGCAGTTTTTGCTTTTTCAGGCGGAGACCAGGAAGTTTTAAACAAAGGTGCAGGTCTTATGTTTGTCACACTACCTAAAGTGTTTGACAGCATGGCAGGTGGCACATTTGTGGGAATATTGTTCTTTGTACTTGTTTTGTTTGCTGCACTTACCTCTTCAATATCACTTATGGAAACAGTTGTATCAATCTTCCGTGACAAACTTGGCATTTCAAGAATAGCAGCATGTATTTTGGTGCTTGGCGTTTCTTTGTTGCTGGGAATACCCTCATCTCTTGGTAATGGTATCTGGTCTGGTGTCAAGATTATCAATATGGATTTCCTCTCGTTTTTTGATTTTGTCAGCAATAGTGTGCTTATGCCGATTGTGGCATTCTTTACCTGTATATTCATTGGGTATATAATAAAGCCAAAATCAATAATTGAAGAAGTTGAGCTTACAGGCAAATTCAAAGCAGAAAAACTTTTCACAATAGTTATAAAGTATTTTGCACCTGTATGCATTTTGCTTATTCTTGCATTTTCAGTGCTTGAAGGACTTGGCATAATGAAAGTATGATTGGAGCCGCATTTGCGGCTTCTTTTTTGCCGATTTATGTGAAATTGCCTTAAAAAATTCATGATTTTGTCACTTTTTTTGAAAAAATGTAAAAAAAGAAAATACATCAAAAAAAAATTTGCTATAGACTTGACATGTAAATGCCGTTATGGTATCATTTAAAGTAGATTGATTCAGGAAGGTATGGATTTTGTGATGAGTTTTGCAGCTAATTACTTAATCGACAACATAATAATTATTAGCGCACTAATTATTGTCATAAACATTATTAGTGCTGGTTGTTGTGCCGATAAGTTTTCAAAGATTGGTTGCTGATTGTTGCAAATGTATTTTTATATACTATTACCAATTTTAAGCTTACGGCACAAGCCGTAAGCTTTTTTTCTGGATTAGAAATTATAAAAAAAGAGGCGCGTATTTATGGAAATTAAGATTACAAGAACTAATGAGCCAAAGCAAAAACCTGCAAAAGGCACAAAACTGGGCTTTGGTAAGATTTTTACAGACCATATGTTCATTATGAACTATACAGAGGGCAAGGGCTGGCATGATGCCAGAATAGTTCCTTATGGCGAGCTTTCACTTGAGCCGTCTGCAATGGTGTTCCATTATGGACAGGAAATGTTTGAAGGCTTGAAAGCATATCGTGGAGCTGACGGCAAGACAAGACTTTTCAGATCTGACATGAATGCAAAAAGAGCAAACCAGAGCAATCAAAGACTTTGTATACCCGAGATTCCTGAAGAGGATTTTGTAGAAGCAGTCAAAGCAGTTGTGAAGGTAGATGAGGACTGGATTCCTGAAGATGACGGCACATCACTTTATATCAGACCATTTGTTATTGCTACAGACGCATTTTTAGGCGTAGCACCGTCTAAGACATATATGTTTATCATT